>JAUIMD010000268.1 GCA_030433225.1 Bacteroidia bacterium | reverse complement strand
GTTATAGACTGGTTGGCTAGCGGCCTCAAAAATTTACGTGTGCTCCCTGTTTTTCTAATGGTTCCTGTTTTTATGTTTATTGCAGGAAGCATTTCAGCTTTTATCAATACTACGGCCGTGGTGATTGTTTTCATTAAAATAATAGGTTGGGTTAGCGAATACATGATCAATTTTACCATCATTGGCAATCAGTGTTTCCAAATCCCAGGTAATGGTTTCGGTATCGTCGTTAAAGTTCCATATGTAAATGTTACCGGGAGAATTTTTAATTAAATCGGTAATATTTATTTCGAAGTGAGCATCTATAGGCATGCAACCGGTTGTATTACCCACCGTACTAAAGTTGGCCGCCGGATTGGATTCATTTTTCACCTGGTATTCGGTGCGTCCGGTTAACCCGTTACTCCCCTGCACCTCAATGTACACATCGTAGGCACGAATTTCGGTAAAGATATGGGTGGGAATTTCGGCATCTGCACTCAGGTTTTCTAAACGTGAACCATCCCCCCAATCAATTACATGAGTACCATCCAAGGCACAGCCGTCGTTGGTTTGTATGCTGGTATTTACCTCATAGGTGGGGTTGGTAATGTCAAAATCCTGACAATTGCTAAACTGCGAAAACCGGTCTTTGTCTTCGTCCCACAATACCGGGTTAGGCCTCCGCCAAACGGTTACATTAAACACTTCCGAAACCTCATCAATGCTGTCTACCACCAACGTATCGTTCACCTGGTAAGGCACGGTATCCTGCACGGTTACCTCGAACGAATACTCCGCACTGCAATCTACAAAATTGCCAAAGGCCTTGGTTTCCGTACGCTGTGCCGACCCAAAATTACGCACATCCCCGGCACCGAAATCCCATTTATAGGCGAGCCTGGCTCCGGAACGAGGGTTAGCAATGTTCAATACAATTTGAACGTCTTCGCCCATTACCACCCGGTTATTGTCGTTTGGATCCCAGTCTTTTTCGCTGATATAAACGTACGAAACCGACAACTCCATGTTTTGAGCTGCCCCGTTCATGCCAAATATGAAAAGGACGAATAAAACCGTCAGTTTATATACATAGGGATTATATGATGAACCGAAGCGTCCAGGCATTCATTTAGGATTTTTCATTAGGTCAGGATTCCTTGTCAAAATACATCTACCTCTCTTTAAGGAATCTCTCCAAAATTAGAAATGTATTTGTAACCCTGCCATTTTTAACACCACAGACCGTAAAAATTGATTAAAAAATAACGTGTCGGGGTATTCCGGCCCGATTTGGTTACATTAGTTTAAAACTAATCTACATTACCAGATATTTTCACACTTGAAGGCCCGAAGGTGAAATTTCGTTAAAGAGAGCCCCGAACCGTGAGGGTGGTGGGAATTACCTTTTTCATAGGCTCATTGTGCTCCACAAAAAAGGCGGCCTGGCGGCCCATTTCTTCAAAATCGGTAGAAATCACACTGATTCCTACATGTACGTACTTTTTCATTGGCGTTTCGTTGTACGAAACCAGCCCGATATCTTCTCCAATTATCAATCCTTTTTGGTTGGCAAGGTCAATAATCTTCACCAACATCCGGTCACTAACGGTAAGGAAAATGTCCCCTTTGTTCAATTCCAGGTCATGGGCATTGAACACCACATGATGGTGCATGCCATAATCCTTACAAAAGGTTTTAAAATAATCTACCGAGGTAGAGGGATGAAAGGTGTAGGACGGATACACCAGCTTAAACACATTGTATGGAAGCAGCGTCTCCACCTTGCTCTCCAAACAGTTGTACAGCCCCTGCCCAAAATCCTGGGTTACATACGAAACGTCCGGCGGACTATTCACATCCCAGTCGATAATCAGCAACTTATCTTTTTCAATTTTAGAAAGGATGGCGTTTACACGCGGATGATTGAAACTCATCACAATGTATTTGGAGTAAAGCCCCAAACTACGCGTAAGCACCTGCTCAAAAATATCAATATCGTAATGGTGGAAATTGAGGTCAATGGAATATTCGCGGGGAAGGTTGTCGTAAAACGAGTGGTACAACACCTCTTTGTACGCTTTAAAAGTATCCAGAAACATGAGCACATTTCCGGTATTGGATGACACAAAAAATCCTTTTTTAGGAAAAGATTCAATGGTTCCCTTCTTTTTTAAAAGGCTGTACCCCTTAACCACCGTATCCCTCGACAGGTTACACATTTCAATAATCTGATTAACCGAAGGAATGGGATCGCCAATTTGCAGGGTTTTATTATGTATCGCCTGCGTTATGGCATCAGCAAGCTGCTTGTATTTAGGAACGGGGGATTCGTTATCGATGTGTATCCATAAATCTTTCATAGTGTAAAACCGGCTGAATTAAATAGCGGAAGCAAAGAAAACAAAAATCCCCTGCATTAGCCGTTAATATTCAAAGAGATATTTAATCGCCTACCCCCTCTCAAAGCCCGGCAACTATGTTAACAAAATAACACAATTTGATGCATTTTCGCGATCAAACATTACACTATTGTCAATAAATCATTACATAATTAAAAAAACCGCACATTTATGTGTTGTAAAACATATATGTTTCCTAATTTCGCCATAAATTACATAACAACCTCATCTAGAGACTTAATTTTACAATTATGAGCATTAAGAAACAATTTCTGAAATCGAAGCCTGTGTGTAAAGTTACCTTTAAGGTAAGTGCCGATGACGCTAAAGGCGCATCACAAGTTCAAATCCTTGGTGATTTTAATGGCTGGGACAAGTCTGCAGCACCTATGAAAGTTTTAAAAACCGGAGGGTTCTCTCAAATGATTGAACTTGAATCAGGTAAAGAGTACCAATGCCGCTACCTTTTTGATGGAACCATTTGGGCCAATGAAGCGGATGCAGATGCGAAGGTGAGCAATGAATTTGACGAGATGAATGATGTAATCTCAACAATACAATAAAAAAAACTTAACGCTTCAGGGGGAGTTTACAAAATGTAAATTCCCCCTGTTTTATTTTCCCATAAGTTTTCTGGCTTCCACCCATGAAGCAACGGGCATTTGACACACCCTGTTGGTGCATACAAAAAACTGTGTTTGATGCTTACTAAAACGATGTTGCAGAATTTCGGCATTACTTTCTTGTGTGGATAAAACAGGTTGTACATCCGGTAAATATTCCTGGCTTATTTCGTGAAGCTGTTTTTTAGCATGTGGTCCGGTTACCACCAACTCATACGAAGGCTCCAGGTGCAGCATTGCCAATACCCCCCACGACGTTAACCCATTGAACTGATCCGCAAATCCATTCATTTGTTTCCGGGTCATTTTAAGGGACTGCTCCATCCAGTTCCCGTTTCCGGAGATTTTACCCATTATCCATAAATTTTGTGCCATTACCCCATTACTGCATGGAATTACATTGTCGTACACCTCGTAATGATGGGTAATAAAAACAGCTCCTTCCTGGTGGTTGAACGTAAACATTTCCTTCTCTTCATCCCAGAAATTCAGGTTTACAAAACGGAGGATGGTTTGTGCCTTATGCAACCATTTATCCTGCCCGGTAAACTGAAACAGCCGAATAAAAAAGCGCAAAACATGCGCATAATCTTCTAAATACCCATCAATCTTCGGTGCTCCGTTTGTAAAGCTATGCATTAAATCGCCCGATTCCCCCAACACATGCTGCTCAATATTCAATGCATTTTTAAGGGCTATCTGCAAATACTCTTCATCATTAAACACCAGGTAGGCATTCAAAAAAGCACTTCCCATCATGGCATTCCATGAGGTCAATATTTTATGATCCAGCATTGGGCGTACCCGCTTTTCGCGGTGTTCCAGCAAAACAGTTTGCCAACGCTCCACCATTTTGCGCAGCTCATCCACCCCAATAGCATGCGCCTCGGCAAAGGCCTTATCGGTCATGGTACGTAGCAAAATATAGTTCCCGTTTTCCCAATACCCGTTACTATTTACGTTGTAATAGGCACTGAATAATGCGTAGTCGTCCTTTAATAACAACCGTAATTCATCCTTTTTCCATACGTAAAACCTGCCCTCCTCCCCTTCACTATCGGCATCCAGTGAGGCATAAAAAAAGCCGCTATTATCCCTTAATTCTCTTCGAACAAAATCAAGTGTTTGGGTCACAACTTTTTTAAACTCCGGAGCTTTATACACCTGGTATGCAAGGCAGTACAACGAAACAAGCTGGGCATTATCGTACAACATTTTTTCAAA
>JAUIMD010000267.1 GCA_030433225.1 Bacteroidia bacterium | reverse complement strand
AACTGGTTTTTTGTGCTGCTACAGATTACGAAACAACTGGGAAAGATGTTGAGGTAATAGCAGCTATAGAAGCACAAGGTGGCTATGACATTGAAATTAACACTTTTGCGGTGATGGCGGCAGAGGACCTTCCTCAGCTGAATGGAGCGGATGTTGTTATTATGGGACGTTCTATTGGTAGTGGTGATATTGGTGCTGCCAAAGACATTTGGGATCAGGTAACTTCTCCTGTGTTGAGCATGTGTTTATGGGGACTGAGAAATTCACGAGCCTTATGGTTTGATACCGGTACAGCTGCTCACCTGGAAATGACTGATGAAGAATTTGTAACCGCGAACATTTTAGTGGACGATCCCGTTTTTGACGGAATGACCGGTTCTTTCAATTTTTGGATGGGACGTTATGATTACCTGGATGTGACAAGCGCTGGTAACGGAACCATGCTTGCTGCTACTCCAGAGGGATGGCCCTTATTAGTTCGCTGGGAAGCTGGAACAGAATTTTATGAAGGAAGTGGCCAAGTTCCACAAGGCCCTCGTTCTTACATCGGTTTAGGAATTGATGATGGGTCCGTAATAGACTACTTCTCTTTTACTGATGAAGGTAAAAAAGTATTCTTTAACGAATTAGCTCGTATGGCGGGTGGAACTTCTTCTACCAACGACATCACAAAAGAAGCTGCCAGAATTTCTGTAATTGCAACTTCTGCTAACGTTACCATTTCTATGGATAACTTAAGCCGTGTTGAAGTGTACGCTTTGGATGGAAAAATGATGGCTTCTCAAACTACTCAAACCAATGCTTTAGTGTTAGACAACGCTTTGCAAACTGGTATTTACGTAGTAAAAGCTTTCGACAACAGCGGTTCTATTGCCACTGAAAAATTCATTGTTCGCTAAGCAACTCGTATAAAATAAAATACACAGCCCTGCATCCTTCTCCGGTGTGGGGCTGTTTTTTTTCTCAACATGTGTTTCCCTTACATTCCTTTTCCTGAACACCGCAAGCATCCCAATGCGGCATGAACAAAGTAAAGCCGGCGCGGCACGTTTTTTGTAAAGTTTACGTGATTTTTGTTTAATTTCGCGCTGAATAAAATATATTTGTGTGCGCTTAACACTTAATTTCAAGGCTTCCCTGAGAGGTCCTATTGTTTTTCACACATAAAGCGCTTTGCTTTTCCATTTAATTTTTAAGATGAAGACGTTCTACCTAACTGTTTATCGATTTTTTCTGGGATGTACTATGCTGTTACTGGGACATACCACCCTGGCACAAACCCATTGGGAGGCCATTGTAACTGAAGGCATGTTATTTAAATACCTTACCCCGGCAACCACTCTCAACCCATCATGGATAACCGCTGATTTTGACGACAGCAACTGGCGATCCGCTGCCGGAGGATTTGGGTATGGAGACAACGACGACCGTACCTCTATAACCGCCACCAACTCCGTATACCTGAGAAAGAAATTTACCATTCCAGCCAATGTTTCCATAAAACAACTTTCGCTGGATATGGACTATGACGATGCTTTTGTAGCCTACCTTAACGGGGTGGAAATTGCACGATCTTCCAATCTACCGGCCGGTACTCCCGGGGTTACAGCCAACCTTACCACCGATCACGAAGCAAAAATTTATAGCGGAGGTACTCCGGACAGATTCCTGGTACCTACCTCGCACCTGGTGACAGGTTCCAATATATTGGCCGTACAAGTCATAAACATCAGCAATGCATCTTCCGACATGTCGGCACGCGTTTTTTTAACCGCAGAAATAAGCGGCTCAAACACGTTTTTTAGCCCGATGCCCGAATGGTACAAATTATTGGTGGAATACGAAACCAGCAACCTGCCCATTATCCACATTAATACTGAAGGACAAAACATTGTGGATGAACCTAAAATAATGGCCAAAATGCAGGTAATTAACAATGCCAACGGAATCAATCATTTTAAGGATACGGTTTTTGAATACGACGGCGATATAGGAATTGAGATCAGGGGAAATACCGCCCAAATGTTTCCGAAAAAAAGCTATACCATTGAAACGCGCCTCAGCGATGGTTCCAACAACAACGTTGAACTCTTAGGCCTGCCCAAAGAAAACGACTGGGTGTTGCATGGGCCTTACTCCGACAAATCACTGATGCGCAATGCCCTGGCCTACCACATTGGCAACGGAATGGGCAACTGGAATCCTCACAACCGCTTTGTGGAAGTTACCATTAACAATGAATACAGGGGGGTGTACCTGCTGGTGGAAAAAATTAAAATTGACAAAAACCGGGTGGATATTGCTACGTTAAAACCAGAGGATATAGCCGGCGACCAGCTAACGGGAGGCTATATTTTTAGCATTGACCGGCAACAGGAAGGCAGCTGGAACTCGCCCTACATCGGACGTACCGGAACCTACTGGACCACCTTTTCGTACATTGACCCGAAATACGATGAATTAAATGACACCCAACGCGACTACCTGCGCAATTATGTAACCCAATTTGAAGACGTGTTGTATGGCAATAATTTCAAAGATCCGGTGTCTGGGTACCGGGCATTTATTGACGTGGAGTCGTTTATTGATTACCTGTTTATTACGGAAATAAGCCGCGACATTGACGGGTACCGCGTAAGTGTATTTTTCCATAAAGATAAAGACAGCAAAGACGGAAAAATAAAACTATCCCCCTTTTGGGATTACAACCTGTGTTTTGGAAATGCGAACTTTTACGGAGGCGGAACCATTGAAGGGTGGACTGCAGACGGCATAGGACGCGGCGACCAGGGCAATGAAATCCCCTTTTGGTGGGAACGCTTCAGCGAAGATCCCTATTTTCAAACCACGTTAAAATACCGCTGGAACGACTTACGTGCGGAAGTTTTAAGCGATAACTCGGTACATCATTTTATTGATTCGGTACATTACCTGCTGCGTGATGCTCAAATGCGTAATTTCGAAAAATTCGATATCCTGGGAAACTTTGTGTGGCCCAATGTAAATGTTGGACAAACCTATGAAAATGAAGTAGGATATTTAAAAAACTGGATGACCGAGCGCATGAAATGGCTGGATGCTCAGTTTGCACAGATCGTCCCCAGTTATCCACATACCGCAACGGATGACATCCTCGCCGATTTATCCGTTCAGGTACAGCCCAATCCGTTTACCGATCGGTTTGAGATACGTTTCAATTTGCAAACTCCCGGTGATGTTCGCCTGGTTGTAACCAATATTCTGGGGAAAACCGTGTACACCGAAGCAAAAAGCGGACTCACCGGAAACCAGAGCTTTGAACTGGATAACCAAAAACTTGGGAACGGAAACAATGTGTTTATCTACACACTGTGGGTGAATAATGTGCCGGTAGTGAATGGTAAGGTAATTCGTAAATAAACAAAACCCGGTTTTCGCTGTCGCATGCAAACAACACAATAGTGTACCACACTCAATTAAAATGAAACATTCTCCATAACATAACACTTGCCCCAAACATCGCTCATGAGTTTATTATCCGGTTTACGGTGAAAATTCAAGGGCACTGCATGGAGGCCATTTAAATACTTTATTATGAAAATCTTCTACGATAAAAATCCCCTTTTCATCGCTCTTTTATTGCTTTTTACCGGCTTCTCTGTGCTTAATGCTCAATCGGTACGCATCAATGAATTTATGGCGTTAAACCAATCGGTACTAACGGATGAAGACGGTGAGTATTCTGATTGGATTGAACTGTACAATTATGGTACATCACCGGTAAATCTGCAAACCTGGGGCATAACCGACGATGTTGCAGAACCTTTTAAATGGGTTTTTCCCGATGTAACGCTGGAGGCGGGTGAATACCTAATCGTATTTGCTTCCTCCAAGGATCGTGACCAGGCTAACGGAGAACTGCACACCAACTTCAATTTGAGTGGTTCGGGAGAATACCTTGCCCTTACCGAAGGTTTAGGAACAACCGTAACACAGTTTGATCCCGCCTTTCCAGAGCAGTTCAGCGATTACTCCTACGGCTTTTACGAAAATGAATACATCGAATTTGGTGCCCCAACGCCAGGCGCCGCCAATAACAACACCGCAAATGCCAATATCCCTGCACCTGAGTTTGGCACCAAACACGGTTTTTATGAGGCTCCATTTCAACTGGTGCTAAGCAACCCATTGGTGGGGGCACAAATATACTATACGACAAATGGCAGTACGCCATCAAAAAACAACGGAACC
>JAUIMD010000266.1 GCA_030433225.1 Bacteroidia bacterium | reverse complement strand
TAATTTTGAAAATCCTTTGATCATATCAAGCGGTTTAATCGGGTAAAAAATCCGGATTCAATCGTAAATAGTTTTTGGCTACGCGGTAGCCGTTGGCCTGATAGGATACAAATTCCTGAAGCATTTCATAATCGACCCGGGCATGTTGTAAAAACGGGGATGCCATTCCATATGCGGCAGGCATTTTACTTTTCTCTACCAGGTAATACCCATCAAGGTACGACTTTACACCGCCCGAAATAATGAGATATTTACAGTTTACCTCCCCGCTATCGTATAATTCGTTGGCCCAGGTTAACATTTCATAGGCATCGTTTCCAAGCAATGCCAAAGGCTCCAGCAATTTTTTTCGAACGGGTTCGCTTCGTTCCAGTTCTATTTTAGCAAAATTTGTTCCGCCAAATGCGGCAAACTCCACCGCCTCAAGCGGCATTTTCAGCAATGCTTTAAGGCTTTGGTAACCAAAGCCCTGCCCCACCTCTTTAACGGCCAAAGGAATACGGGTGCGTTCTAAAAATTCCTGAATCGTTTCTATGGGAGGGCGTTCAATTACGTCCCCTTCGGGTTGCAGCCACTCCTGCAAGGGATTTACATGTATAAACAGGCCATCTGCATCAAGGCGTTCCACCATGCGCAAAATAGGGCCAAGGTCTTTGTTTTTTAAGGCAATTTCAACCTGACTAATGCCCAGGTTGGCGTACAAAGGCTGATCGGCTCCAATATACTGCCGTATGTTAAATTGGTCAAAGTAGGTATCATCCTCTAAAATTGCCCGACACGAGCCCAGCCCCATGCCCATGCCAAACTCGCGGCAGGCTTTTGCCAGATTCCGGTTTATGTGTCCGGCATACTCAGTTCCGCCGGTCATGCTTGAGATCCAGATGGGCAAGCGCATGGTTTTACCCATAAACGGAAATGCTGCATCCTCACCTACCGGATGGGTACAAAACATGGGTTCATAGATAAACCTGCGATCTTTGCTTTGAATACCGGTTTGGGATAACAATGCCAATTCCAAATGATCCGTCTTGCGTTGTTTCAATTTTGTACGTTTTGGCCGTTAACAGTATAAATTCTCCTGGGTGGCACAGCTAAGTGCCTTGCTCCCGCGCTTCGAAAAACGAAACGATTGTTTAAGTTACAAAAGTTGCCTGAAAGTTGGTGCGTATGCGCTTATTTTTCACCCACGCCAATGTGCCGGCTTATCACCAGTTTTAAAATTTCTGATGTTCCTTCACCAATTTGCAAAATGCGTTGATCACGATAAAAGCGCTCCACATCGTTTTCATTGGTGAGGCCAACAGCTCCAAATATTTGTACCGTTTGATCTGCAATTTCCTTGGCAATTTCGGAACAATATAACTTGGCAATGGCGGACTCTCTTCCGTAAGCCTTGTTGTTGTCTTTTAACCAGCAGGCGTTGTACAACATATTTCGAGCCAGTTCAATTTTCATGTTCATTTCTGCCAGTTTAAAGCTAATGGTTTGAAATGACGCAATGGCCTGACCAAATTGTTTGCGCTCATGAGCGTATTCCATGGCCATTTCGTAGGCTCCCTGCGCCAGGCCAAGTCCCATGGCTGCAATGGACAAACGACCACCATCCAGGGTTTCCAGCATAATGCGTGCCCCCTGACCAATTTCTCCGAGCAGGTTTTCTTTAGGTACTTTTATGTTGTTGAATTCCAGGCGACCGGTGTCGGCTGCACGCCACACCATTTTGCCGCTAATTTTTTCTTTTACGTAGCCCGGAAGCGTATTCTCCAATAAAATGGCAGAAAGTTGCTTTTTACCGTTTTTTTCACCTGTAAGTGCCTGAATAGTAACGCCAAATGCACATGGTGATGATGAATTGGTAATAAAACTTTTAGACCCGTTAATGAGCCATTGGTCACCGTCGAGCACCGCTTTGGTTTTTACGCCCTTTGCATCAGATCCGGCAGTTGGCTCTGTAAGGCCAAACGCCCATAATTTACCCGTATTGGTCACCTTGGGCAAGATGCTTTCTTTTTGCGCTTTGGTTCCGTATTTATTAATCGGGTGCAAACCAAGGGAGTTGTGGGCGGCAACCGTAGCGGCCTGTGATCCATCCACACGGGCCAATTCTTCTACTGCAATAATGTACGATAGGGTATCCAACCCTTTTCCGCCATACTCTTCAGGAATCATGATTCCTAACAAGCCTAATTCCCCCATTTTTTCGGTAACCTCTACCGAAAATTCACCTTTTTGATCCAGTTCTTTGGCAACCGGCTTAATGATTGTTTCCGAAAAATGGCGCACCATTTCACGGTATTTGATTTTTTCATCAGTAATTAATAGGTGCTTATTACAGTCTTCCATTTAAAAAATCGGTTAATTGCTAAATGTTTTATGCTCTACTTCAAGTAACACCTCCGACCCTTCCAATTGTTGCCCCTCAACCACGCACACTTTTTTAATGGTGGAATCGGAAACGGCAACTACTTTATTTTCCATTTTCATGGACTCGATAATTAACAAGGCATCTCCTTTTTTAACGTGTGAACCCACAGGAGCATGTATTTTAATTACCTTACCGGGCAATGGCGAAACTATACTCGAATGTAAACCGTTTACTTTCGATTTTGTTTTAGAAGTTTTAAAGGATTTTAAGTTTTCTGTTACTTCCACGGTAAAACCAGCCGTGCTAACGCAATAGTTTCGAGAAGTCATCACACTGGTAAATAGCGCCTTCCATTCGTCGTTCAGGCATACTTCAAACGATCGATTGTTGTGTTTTCGGTAAGGAAATCTGCAGGTAAACTCCCCTAATTTTATATGGATTACAGCATCATCTTCCATTCTCCATTCCACCAAATAAGGCTGTTTACCCACCTGCACAGGCATGCGGCAAAAGTTGCGCCAGTATCCTAACGATTGCCATAAGCTTGCAGCACTTTTAGGATTGGCTTCGCCTGAAAAAGCATGGGATTTAGCGAGCAGGTATCCTGCCAACACAAGTGCCACTTCCTCTTTTTTCCTGGGCAAATGTTCCTGCAAACCTGCAGCTACATCATCGCACCAGGTCGTGTGTATTTCGGCCGCCTTAAATTGGGCATGCCCCAGTATGTGCCGAAGCAGCGGCATGCTTGTTTTTAAACCGTGTATAGTGGATGCTTTCAGCACCCGGTTCATTTCGTAAATGGCCGTTTCCCGGTCAATTTCGCACACAATTAACTTGGCCAGCATGGGGTCATACCCGGTAGAAACAACAGCTCCCTCGGCACATGCGGTTTCCACCCTTGCCACCGTTTGAGGCATGTGAAAAGCATGTAAGGTACCCGCCGACGGCATAAAGTTTTGAAACGGATCTTCGGCATACAAGCGCACCTCAATGGAGTGGCCGTTCACCGAAAGGTTTTCCTGGCGTAGTTTCAAAGGCTTTCCTGCGGCAATGTGAATTTGCTGTTCCACCAGGTCAATTCCGGTTATTTCTTCAGTTACCGGGTGTTCCACCTGTATACGGGTATTCATTTCGAGGAAATAAAAATTCTCCTGCTCATCCACAATGTATTCTACCGTACCTGCGTTTTTGTATCCGGTTTGTTTTACCAGCAACAAAGCCGAAGCATGCAATTGCCGGCGTGTTTTTTCGGAAAGATTGGCTGCCGGGGCCTCTTCGATTATTTTTTGATAGCGGCGCTGCACGGTACACTCCCGCTCAAATAAATGCACTGCGTTACCGTAAGCATCGCCCAGTACCTGCACCTCAATGTGTCGGGCTTTTGCAATGTAACGCTCCAGGTAAACCGTTCCATCACCAAAATAACGTTCTGCCTCGGCCGAGGTGCGCTCCACCAGTTCAAGCAGTTCCTTCTTATTTGCAATGAGACGCATCCCTTTCCCTCCCCCGCCATTGGCAGGTTTGGCAATTACCGGGTATGCAATATCGGTTTGGTTGGCCAGTTGCTTTGGGGTACCTTCCCAAATATCCACCACCGGAACACCGCAATTTTTGGCAAAGCTGCGGGCGTTTATCTTATTTCCCATCAGGTGGATATGCTCAGGGTCAGGCCCTATCCATACCAGGCCTGCGGCCATCACCTCGCGGGCAAAACTGTCGCTTTCGCTTAAAAATCCATACCCAGGATGTATGGCGTCGGCTCCGCTGTTTTTAGCGGCAGCTATAATTTTTTGAGTATTCAAATACGTATCGTGCAAATTGCCCTCGCCCAGCGAAATGGCGGCATCGGCCTTTTTTAAATACCCAAACTCCACATCATCAC
>JAUIMD010000265.1 GCA_030433225.1 Bacteroidia bacterium | reverse complement strand
GGGATGAACAGGCCTGTAGAAACCGCTTTTCGCAGCCACCTGATGCAGGAAACCTGCTCCTTTTTTGCCAATTGTTTTTGCAAACAGCTCCCTAAAAACAGCCATTTAAATCTCAAACTTTAAATTATTTCACTACATTTGCGCACATATTTAAGCATACTTAAATTTTAATTAAGCATGGCAAATTATTCTTCTATAGCTGTCGAAAACTTTATTAAGGCTATATATAAATATGAATCGCGTGATGGAGCGGATACCAAATCGGGGACCATTGCCACCGAACTGGGAATTACCCATGCAGCAGCTACGGACATGGCCCGTAAACTGGCGGCCAAAAACATGGTGGATTACGAAAAATACAAGGAACTTAAACTTACCCCGGCAGGTAAGAAACTGGCCGTTCATGTAGTGCGCAAACACCGCTTATGGGAAACTTTTTTGCACCAGGTATTTGGCCTGAGTATGCATGAAATACATAAAGAGGCTGAATTGCTGGAACATGCGACCTCGGATTTTTTGCTGGACAAAATCAGTGAATACCTGGGCAATCCGCAATTTGATCCGCATGGCGACCCCATTCCAACCAAAGAGGGAAAAGTGGAAACCAGCCAGGCCTCGCTGAGCATGGTGTATGCCGAACTGAATACCTCCTACAAAATATGCCGTTTACGTAGCTCAGACGAAGAATTTTTTGATTTCTGCCAGGCCAATGACATGCGCCTGGGCACCGCGCTTACCATCAAAAAACGGTACCCAAAAACCCGAATGCTGGAAGCCGAACTAAACCATAAAACGCTATTAATCCATTACGATCTGGCGCAAGCCATCCATGTTGAATAAGAAACACCTATCGATGAAAATTCTACAATTTATATTGCTCATAATACACCTTTTGCCCTTACACCTGTTGGCAGAAAATACGGATGCCAACCTTTTTGGCGATGTACGTTCGGGGGGTGAACACATCCCTTTTGTAAGCATCTATTTAAAAGGCACCACCCAGGGCACTACTACCGATGTAACCGGACATTACATGTTGGTAAACCTGCCCGAAGGCACCCATATAGTGGTGGCCAAGGCCATGGGGTACAAAAAAGCTGAAAAAGAAATTCGTGTTACAGCGGGGAAAAGCCAGGAAATTAACTTTGAACTGGTAGAAGAAGTTATGTCTTTGAACGATGTAGTGGTAACTGGAACAAAAACGTTTAAACGGCAAACAGAAAGTGCCGTGATTGTAGGCATTTTGGATGCCAAAACCCTGGACAATGTACAGGCCTGTAACATTTCGGAGGGCTTAAAATTTCAGCCCGGCTTACGGGTAGAAACCGATTGCCAGACCTGCAACTATACGCAGTTACGCATGAACGGTTTGCAAGGGGGGTATTCACAGATTTTAATAAACGGCCGCCCTATTTTCAGCCCTTTAACCGGTTTGTATGGCATGGAACAGATTCCGGCCAATATGGTTGAACGCATTGAGGTGGTACGCGGCGGTGGTTCGGCACTATACGGTTCGGGTGCTATTGGCGGAACGGTGAATATTATCACCCGCATTCCCAAAGAAAGCAGTTACGATTTTCAGGTTAACCAACAGGTAATTGCCGGAACAGCCACCGATAACCAGGTAAATGGAAACCTTAATATGCTAACCCATAAGCGAAATGCCGGTGCTTCGGTGTTTATTTCGAGGCGGGTACGCGAAGCGTTGGATATGAACAGCGATAATTTTTCTGAACTGCCCGAGTTACGCAACAATTCGTTTGGTGCCAACGCATTTTACAAACCTACCGCCAATCAAAAACTTGAGGTAAACTTCAGCAGCATGTACGAATACCGCTATGGAGGCGAAATGGTGAACAAACCGGCATACCTTACACAACAAGCAGAAGAACGCACCCACTATGTACTGATGGGTGGAGCAGATTACCAGGTGAATTTTAATGAGGATAACAGCTCGTTTATTGCCTACTTTGCCGGTCAAAACACCGACCGTGACCATTACACCGGCATACTTCCTGATAAAGACCCAAGCAATGCCGATTCGGCATACAATGCACACATCCACCATCCGCCCTATGGCTATACCGAAAACCTCACCTTACAGGGAGGTACTCAGGTAAACCACCGGGCAAATGAGTTTTTAGGGGGCCAAAACGTGTTTACCTTTGGGGTGGAATATGTGTACGATGATGTGTTTGATACCATCCCATCGTACAACTATGAAATTGACCAAACCACGCACAACTTTGGCATGTTTGCCCAAAGCGATTGGGAAATGGGCAAAGGGTTTAACCTGTTACTTGGGGTACGCGCCGATAAACACAACCTGGTTGACCGAATGATTGTGAGCCCACGCGTATCGTTTTTATACAAATACAAGCAAAACACACAACTGCGTTTAACCTGGGGCACCGGGTTTCGTGCACCACAGGCTTTCGACAGCGATATGCACATTGCCTTTGCAGGAGGCGGCATTTCACGCACCATCCTGGCTGATGATTTACACGAAGAACGCTCCAACAGCATCAGTGGCTCGGTGAACTTCGACAAGCCCACCGAAAACTGGGTGGCAGGTTTTACCATAGAAGGATTTTACACCAAACTGCATGATGCCTTTGTGCTGGAAGAGCTGGGAACCGACCAATACGGTATTGTGTACGAAAAGCGTAACAGCTCAGGCTCTACGGTTCAGGGGGCTACCCTGGAGCTGCGTGCGAATTACCGTCGAAAAATTCAGCTGGAATCGGGCTTTACCCTGCAAACCAGCTTGTACGACGAAGCGGTTTCCTATTCGGACAACCTACCCGCCAAGCGCGAATACTTGCGCACCCCCAACCATTACGGCTATTTTACCCTTTCGGCCACCCCAACCGGGCGATGGAATGCCTCGTTTAATGGAATTTATACCGGTAAAATGGACATTATGCACGTGGCTGCAGGACCTGACAACCAGGACCTTTACAAACAAACACCCACCTTTTGGGAGTTTGGAGCTAAGGCCGGCTATACCTTTATGATGGAACGCGTGGATAGCAGCCTGGAACTGTTTGGTGGAGTGAAGAACCTTTTTAACGCCTATCAAAACGATTTTGATACGGGCAAAAACAGAGACAGTGGCTACGTTTACGGCCCGGCACAGCCCCGCACACTGTACATTGGGCTGCGGTTAAAGTCGCTCTAATGCCAACAATTTTATAAGTTTGATATATCCTAAAAAATAACAAAATTATGCCCTACTTCCTGCAAATACAACCTGGCACCCTGCTGCTCTTCGGACTCGTAGGTTTGGTGCTACTGGCGTGGGTATTTTGGCCATCGAAAGGAGGACTGGCTTTGCTCAGTGACCTCAACAAAAACAAGCAACGCATTTTATTGGAAGATGCCCTTAAGTTTATGTTCGATTGCGAGTATCGCAAAGAAAGTTGTGATATAAACGGTATTGCCGGAAACCTGCACATTACCACCGACAAGGCAGGAAAGTTAATTAACCGGCTGGCAGCCCTGAATTTAAGTACCGTAAACAACAACGGAGTTACCCTGACCGACACCGGCCGCTCGTATGCATTAAGGGTAATTCGGGTTCACCGCGTTTGGGAACGCTACCTGGCCGACCAAACCAGTGTTGCCCCCTTAAACTGGCACGACGAAGCCCGAAGACTGCAACACACCGTTTCGGTTGAAGACACGGAAAAAGTGGCGGCCAAAATCGGAAACCCCGTATTTGACCCCCACGGAGACCCCATACCTACTGCCGAGGGTGAACTACCCGATGCCCGCGGTATTGGCCTGGATTTATTGCAGGAAGGACAAATGGCCCGCATCATCCACCTGGAAGATGAGCCCAAAAGCATTTATGAACAGCTGCTGGTACTGGGATTGTACCCCGGTATGCAGGTGTACGTAACCGACGTAACCGACCATAAAATCACCTTTGTGGCCGATGGTGAAGAATGTGTACTCACCCGCTTATTTGCCGGCTACATTACCGTTGAAGAAATTCAGGATGAACCCGTTAAAACCAGCAAAAACGACTTACTGTCGTCGTTAGAAATTGGCGAAGTGGCCGAAGTTATTGGCATTTCGCCCAATTGCAGGGGAGCACAGCGCCGGCGCCTGATGGATTTGGGCGTGGTGCCCGGAGGAACCATCACAGCCATTATGAAAAGTGCATCCGGTGACCCAACCGGCTACCGTATTTTGGGCACCACCATCGGCATACGCAAACAGCAGGCCGATTTGGTATTTATTCACCGAAAAA
>JAUIMD010000264.1 GCA_030433225.1 Bacteroidia bacterium | reverse complement strand
ACCATTCAACAGATTTTCATAAAAAGTTTTGCGGGTATCCAACACGGTTGGTGAGAGAGATGAATTGCCTTCAAAAAAATCAATCACCTGGCGCAAATTTTCCATTCCATACACCTCCAGGTCGTTTACTACGGCGGCCTCCTGTACATTCTCTTTGGGTACAATCAGGCCCTTAAAGCCATCATTCCGCGCTTGTATGGCAATAGGCAGGGTGCCTTTCAAGGGCAAAAGTGTTCCATCCAGCGAAAGCTCTCCCATCAACATGTATCGATCCAGTTCCGGTGCTTCCACCTGCCCAGAGGCAGCCAGTATGCCCATAGCTAAAGGCAAATCGTAAGCACTTCCCTCCTTACGTATGTCGGCCGGAGACATGTTTATGATCACCTGGCGCCGGGGCATTTTCATTTTATTTTCGGTAAAAGCAGACAGCAAACGCTCGTGACTTTCTTTTACGGCATTGTCAGGCAATCCCACCAAAAAAAACTTGATGCCTTTGTCCATAACGTTTACTTCAATGGTAATGGTAATGGCATGTATACCGCTGATAGCGGCGCCAAAAGATTTAACTAACATAAGGCGTGTACGTATTATAAAAACCTAAATATATTACTTTTTCTGCTCTTTACGAATGAGGTGCAAAGCCATCGACAGGCAGCCCATCACAGGATTTTATGATAATTTGACTAAATTCGTTTTTGGAAAAGCTGACACGTTGTGATGAATTTTGTAAAATATCTTCCTCTTTTAGCCATACTGTTTCTGGTAAACTGTAAGCGCCAACCCAAAATCAGGAACCCCTTACCTCCGGAAACCTATTTTGTGCTGGAAAAGGTCGATGTTTTGCCCGATAGCCTGATACGTATTTTTCCGGAATGGGTACAACCGGGCATGGAATGTTACGGCATGGCCGAAATTGTGGATAGCAAAGGAGAATATGAAGCCATGCGATTTCCCATTCCGTGCAAAATCATTTCGTTTCACACCAACGGCGTAAAATGCAAAGTAACCACCAATGTTTATCCCTTTCAAAATTTTGGATGCAATGCCATTGGTATACGTAGGGGCACCAAATGGATGGAAACCGATGGCGTTTTGTTTTTAACGAAAAAAGATGCGGTACTTGCCATAAACAACAACAGGGCATGCCGCAAACACACAGTTGAACGTTAAGCCCGCTTTTTGCTATGGATGTAATTACTGCCAGCAACCTAACCCACCATTACGGCACAAAAAAAGTATTTGAAAACCTCAACTTTTCTGTAAAGCAGGGAAAAATCACGGGCTTGCTCGGAAAAAACGGTACGGGCAAAACCACCCTTATCAATATCATCAACAATTTTTTAATTCCCAGCACCGGGGAGGTTGCTTTATTCGGGCAACCGGCGCAGGCATTAACCCGCGCCAATAAAGCACGCATTGGCTACCTGATTGAAGGGCACATTCAGTACGATTTTATGTCTATTGCCCAAATTGAACGCTTTTATTCGGGATTTTACCCCCGGTGGAATGCCCGCAAATATTACGAGTTAATTGACCTGATGCATTTAAAACCGAGCCACAAAATAGCCAAAATGAGCTGTGGACAACGGTCACAGGTGGCCCTGGGGCTAATTTTTGCACAGGAACCGGAACTGCTGATTTTAGACGATTTTTCGATGGGACTTGATCCCGGCTATCGAAGGCTGTTTATCGATTACCTGAAGCATTACGTCTCCACCCATAATTTGACCGTTTTTGTAACCTCACACATTGTGCAGGATATGGAAAAACTAATAAATGAGGTAATGATTTTTGACGATTACCAGATAAAATACCAGGAACAGTTGAGCGAATTTCTGAATTCCATTCACATTTATACCGCGCCAAAAACCAGGGAATTTCAACGCTGGTGTACCCATAATCCGCAGGTGTTAAGAAGCGAAGAACTGGCCAATGAAATTCAACTGGTATCACGACTGAAAACTGACGAACTGCAGCAACATCTGGCACAGGACCAAATAATGGCAACAACGTTAACCCCTCAAAACACAAGTCTGGAAGATGCTTTTGTGGCACTCACCGGACGTTATTAACCATGATTCGATCACTGCTTTATAAAGAATGGCTAAAAGTGCGGTGGGTCACGCTGGGTGGCTTTTTACTGTTTTTTTCGCTTACCCTGTATGCATTTTTAACCGAACGCTCCACCCTGATACAGCAGGGAGCCAGCACCACGTGGTACAGGCACCTGTTTATGTTTACGACCTACATTGGCCTTTTTAAGCTGGCACCGGTAGTTATTGGGGTAGCCCTATCGGTGTTTCAGTTTTTACCCGAACTGGGACAAAAGCGCTTACGTTTATCGCTGCATTTACCGCTCGACCCTAAAATTACCCTGCTCACTATGGTGCTGTTTGGCGAGGCCATTTTACTGGTGGGCATGGTATTTTTATTTGTGGTTTTAACCTTGTTTATGTCCTTTTTAATGCCCTGGCAACTAATTTCCCCCGCCATTCTATCCATCATCCCGTGGGGCCTGGCAGGCATTATAGGATACAATTTTATGGTTGTTGTTTTGCTGGAACCCGTTTTTTTTCAACGCTTGTTTCACGGAGCAACAGGTACCGTACTGCTGTTGTTTTGCATGCAAAAAACCGTAATGGAAGGCCTGAATCCTCAACTTTGGTGGATAGCCCTGCTCACCTTCAGCTCACTATTGGGTGTATTGTACACCGGAAACCGCTTTGCAAAAATTTACACCTGACATGACTGCCGTTAGCCGCTACCTTTTAATTGCCCTTTCTATGGTTGCCATGGCCATACTTTTTCAGCAGCTTTATTGGCTGGTAATGCAGCAAAGAGAAAGCCACACCAAGTTTTTTTACAGCATTGTGGAAAATGATTTTATGTGCACCAATGCCAGCAATGGAAAAACCTGGTACACCTCCTCGGATGGCAGTGCGCTAAGTCAGAAAGAATACTTTAAAGCCCTCCCCTTTATGTATTACCGCAAATTGGTAACCGACGGCGAAATGCCCGACACCCTTAAGGGGGTGGAGATGGATTTGCACAACATTAACATGACCAATGTAAATCTGAAATTGTTTCCGGAAGATATTGACCGTCCGGATTATGGCCTATACCCCCTCTACGAATCGGACCTGGGTGTTTCCAAACCCACCCTTCCGGAAGATTTTTGCCGCTTTACTTCATACGGCATTGAGTTTATCGATACGGAATCCAACCGGATAAATCCCGAAAAATCCAGCAGATTTACCCAGGCACTGCAGGCACAGTACTTTACCTTTCCACCAAAATTGGTAGCCGTAAATACCTCTATACGCAAAGTAAGCGACGATGGAATGTTTGTGGTAGATGCAAACCACCACTTTTACAACCTTAAAATGAAAGATGGCCAACCAGAAGTTACCCTGATTCGCCTGCCGCGTGACCTGCGCATTAAACATGTGGAATGCGTTGAGGTAAGAAGCAAGGAGTTTGTTGCCATTGTAGTGTCGGAAGATCACCGGCTATTTCTTTTACTGTCTATCGATTTTTTTCCGCAGGAATTGCCCGTAAAAGGGTACAACCCCGCATACGACCTGCTACGCATTAATGGAGACATGTTTCAAAAAACCGTTGTGCTGAATGGCCCCAGCTATACCCGGGCCATTGCAATGGACGAGGATTACGAATTGCTTGACAGCATTGGGGAAACCTGGCTGCCGGTAGAAAAAACGACAAAAGGGAGATGGGCCCGAATCATTTTTCCGTTTCAGCTCGCCCTGGGAAAAAACGCGGTAGGTTACAAACGCATAGTTTTTACCGGTTCCTCCCCATGGGCCTGGGTACTTAACCTTGTGTTGGCTTTGCTTTTTATAGTACTGCGGGGAACTAAGAAAACCTCCGCTGCCCTGCGCATAAAAACCAATGCCCTTTCCATTGTACTGGTATGCATTTTTGGGGTGTATGGCTTTTTAGCCTGTTTGGCCTTAAAATAGGACAGAAATTGAACCGTACCCGTAAAAAGGTGTTTACCCTACGTAAGCAAAAGTGCCTTATCGGCAAAACCTGAATAACCATACACAAAACAAAAAATAACTCTATGACTAAAAAAGTATTACTTACTGTAGCGGTAATTTGTGGCTTTTGTATATCCACAAATGCCCAAACCGATTCCCTTATTTTTAAAAACGGGAACTACATAGTGGGGGAAATAAAAGACCTGAACCGAGGCGTGGTAACGGTAGAAACTGATTATTCGGACGATGATTTTAAAATAGAATGGGAAGGAAT
>JAUIMD010000263.1 GCA_030433225.1 Bacteroidia bacterium | reverse complement strand
GAAGGCAATGCGATACAATTGTTCGTAATAAGGATTTATGCCTTTTTCTTTGCCCGATGCCGTGAAATAAATCCGTTGGTTTTTTACGTCTATCTGCTCAATGTTATTGACGTAATAGGCACCCTTTGTAATGGCGGTTTCTTTTTTGGTGGATAAATCCAGGCTGTATAGTTGCCTCCATCCACTTTTTTCGGACAAATAGAAAAGGCGCTTGCTTTCTTCTGAGAATGAGTACCAAAAGTTGTCGATATTGGTGGTGCTGGTTTCGGTGTACAAGGTGTCAAGTCGTTCGGTATTCAAATCGAAAGAAAATAACTGAATCTTTTGAAAGCCACGTTCAGTATACGTGAGATAGGCCTTTCCGGGCGTTTCTGACCAACGAACTTCTATGGGGTTTATGTGCGTGCTTCGGGGTAATGGTACTTCCACTTTTTTACCGGTTTGTGCATGAAAAAATACCGGATGCAGGTACACCATGCCGGTATCGCCCGGCGAGCCCCGGTAATACGAAAGCAGTTTCGCGCGGTACAATGTATCGATGCTGTGATCCAGCAAATACATTTTTTGCGCCGAACGAACATCCAGAATGTTGGTGTACATCCACTGGCTGTCTGCCGACCAATCCACCCAAAAATGCTTTTCTCGTTCCCCGTTTTCGCCTTCCATCAGTTCATCCCATCCATACCAATTGGCATATTCATACCCCTCGGTTCCATCAAAGCTAAGTTGCTTTTCTTCGCCGGTTTCCAGCGTTTTTACGTACAGGTTATGGGCTTTGGTGTACGCCACCCATTGCGTATTGGGAGAGGGTTGTTCCATTTTGTTTTCCGGCTTGCGTTCTGCATTTTCGGTGAGCGCATAGGTTTCCCGGTTCAGGGTATATCTTTTGTCTTTTATGGAGAATTCAATCTCTAAAGGGCTGAGGTAGGTGGTGTGGTGAATGGGCAGTTGCAACGAATCAACCTTCATACGCAAGGAGTCGGAAATCACCTTTGCCAGCCTGGTGTGATTAAAGAATTCGGAGAGCGTATGGTCAGGCAAAGAAAGTTGCAAATAGCGTTTTTCTCCCGGGGAAAATGCGGCAAACCACAGCCCGGTACTGTCTGGAAACCAGTTTACCTGCACTGATGCATTAAAGAGCTTTTTGTTGTTGTAATTCTGGTACAAAAAACCAGCGGCGCGTTTGTAGTCTTCTTTTGTCAGGGAGTTTTGCGCTTTTATAAGGGTAGAAAATCCCAATAATAAAAGCATGTAACTGCTAATAAAAATTACACCCTTAAGGGGTTTGTTGCGTAATGAGTGGGGGGTGTGGAACATAAACAGTCAGGTGTTATCGGCAGAGCATCTGCCCTTTTCGTTTGCGTACTTTTAAAGGCGATTTGTAAAATACTTCCTTGTGCGTGCGGCTAATGGCCGAGACATATACTTCGTAACGCATCTCTTCATCAAACACATCCGCAGGAAGCAAAATGGCGCCTTTGTCACGGCCTACCACACGCAACAGCTGTTTCTGGTCGTCACGTTTTGCAATGTAAATGCCATAGCCAAAATTCACATTTGGCTCTTCCTTAATGCGCCACGATATAATAATGCCGCCATCGGTTTTATTGCACCTGATAGAATGCACAGGTGTGGGAACAATCTGCTTTTTGTAGGGCATTTCGTCAATTTTGGTTGGATGTTGCCGAAAGTATTCGCGAATGTTATCAGCGCAATGCACTGCATTCTTCCGCAATGCCGTAGTGTTAAAAAATACACTTCCATTCAGGTTTTGATTGGCCTCAATTTCCGCAAACTGGTCCAAAATCTGCTGCCCGTCGCGCCATTGGGGAATGGCCGATGTTTCGCTGAATTTATACAGGCTATGGCCCACATAAATATGCCGACCGTAACTGTGTTGGTTCCACCATTTGGTGAGCACCTCAAAGTTGGCCGCCTCAAAACCAATGTTCCAGTAAATTTGCGGTACCAGGTAATCCACCCAGCCTTTTTTCATCCAGGCCATTACATCGGCATAATTCGACGAAAGGGCAGTAATTCCGGCCTTTGTATTGGATCCAAGCGGATGTACGTTGCCGTTTTCCCATACGCCAAACGGACTGATGCCAAACTTGATGTACGGATGGTTTTCTTCAAGGTATTGATGTACCCGGAAGACAAGATCGTCGATGTTGGCTTTTCTCCATTGCGACAAACTAAGCCCTTTCCCAAGGCTGTAATAAGTGGTTTGATCGTTAAAAATTTGATTGGCAATGGGGTAAGGATAAAAATAGTCATCAAAGTGGATGCCATCTACGTCGTAGTTGTTCACAATGTCTTTGATAAGCTCCAGGGTGTACTGCCGAACCTCAGGCACGCCGGGGTCAAAATACAGGTGGTTGCCGTATTTTACAAACCATTCGGGATGTTCCTGTATGTATAAATAATCATTCAGCTCGGCTTTGGTCGGACTAAAAAGTGCCCGAAAAGGATTCAGCCACGCATGCACCTCCATGTAGCGTTTGTGTGCTTCGTCCAGCAACAGTTGAAGGGGGTCAATGTTGCCGGGAGGAACCTCTCCCTTGTTGCCGGTTATGTGTTCCGACCAGGGTTCGTACGACGAGCGATAAAACGCATCCCCTTCCGGCCGTACCTGAAAAAAGAGGGTGTTAATGCCGGTGTTTTCGTAAAAATCCAGCAGGTCAGTCAATTCGTCAATCAGTTCCTTTTCGCTTAACCCTTTTTTGCTGGGCCAGTCGATGTTGTTAAGGGTGGTTAACCATGCGCCCCGTATGCTAATGTGCGCACTGTTTTGAGCTGCCATGCTTAAGCTCAGCCCCATGCACATCAAAACCATCACGGCTAAGCGTAAACATGAAGGTATGGGAATATACAGGTTACGGCTGTGAAACATGTTGGCAGATTAATCGGTTTCTCAAATCACAAATCAGGCTCAATGATAGCAAAAACACAATGAAAACAGGCACAATCGCCTAAGAATTCTGTGCATCCGTTTTCGGGCTTACTGAAAAGAAATGACGAAGGGAAGCATTTCGTCAAGTGTGCCTCCGTTCGGGTGGATGCCGAACACCCGCAAGGCATAAATGCCCGAAGGAAATAGCTCCGGGTCAAAGCGTGTCACCGCTAAGGTGGTTTGCGTGCCCAATAAATAATGGTTGTACAGTTCCTGAACTAATCGGCCGTGGGCATCAAATGCCTGCAATGTAATGGCATATCCGGCATATTTTTCAGGTATGTGAAGAAGGAGTGCATCACGGTTGCCATCGTTATCAGGCGTAATGTTTTCATAGGCAAGGTGCACCTTGTTGGTGCCCGTGCTTTCCGATAGTGCCTGAGAGTTGGCAAGGCCCGGTGTGGCAAATCCGGCAACAGAGGCCGCCGAGGTCCAGTTGTTGCCATCGTTGGTTGGGGCTTCTGTCGAAATGCGTTCTAACGCTACCCCTGTGTTGTTTTTTACCAGTGGCGAATGCCATTCGGTAGTATAACTTAATGCATCAATAGGCTGAGCAGAAGTAGTTAGTAAAGCAATCGCATCTGCTGTGTTGTTGAGTGTGGACAGATTGGAAATATCCAACAATATAGCATTTGGGGGAATGGAATGGCACTCCCTTAATTCAGCATCACTCTTTGTAAGTAGCACATACTGGTTAGGCGCCAATAAACGTGCAGTTCTGGTAAGTGGGGTGCCTTTCTCATACCTTCCGTCTTCTGCCAGCTGACTCAATACCAGGTTCGAAAGGTTTACAAAGTAGGGCGAACGGTTGTAAAATTCAATGTACTCCGGGCAGCCGTCCAGCGGATCCACCATAAGTTCATTAAAAACCAGGGATTGGTAGAAAACAGGTTCAGGCAGTTGAAAGGTGTATTTCAACGTTTCGATGGTATTGCCGCTTACATCCGCAAGATTTTGGATGGTAAGGGTGTATGTTTTGGCGGGCGTTAATGGTTTTGAAAGATGAAGTGTTACCTGTTGCTGCGACGGATAGCTTGCTTCCACAGTGGAAATTGGGGCATCTGTTAATGTGTAATTTCCTATGTATGTTAGCTCTTCTTCCATCATTTCTTCCGAAAAACATGCCACAAGGGTGGAGTCGTTAGGGAGTGCTATATAGCGCAATTGGGGTGGATTTTCGTCCTGCGTTAAGGTGAAAACACTGTTTTGCCTTCCGGGTGTTCCACCATCAAGGTGTTGACTCTCGGCCCAATTTCCTTCATCGCTTGGGTTTTCAACATCGAGGCGTTCTGCTGACCATCCACCATGGGCTTTAAATGACGAATACAGGGCGCCTGGCTCATAAG
>JAUIMD010000262.1 GCA_030433225.1 Bacteroidia bacterium | reverse complement strand
CCTACTTAAATGGTGAGGAAATTTCTACAGCAGAAGATGGCTTATTTGGTGACATGACCAACGATGAAGATTTAACCTTTGGTAGCGTGGCACATGGCAACCAAACAGAAGTGGGAGATGCCTTATGGGGGAGCAACTTCAAAGGGGCATTAGACGAAGTACAATTGTACAATGTAGCGTTAAGCGCCGAGCAGGTAAAAACCATGTACGATACCTACATGGGAGGAGCCAGCAGTATCGACGAAAAATTTGTAAATACCTTGCAAATTGCTCCAAACCCTGTAAGCAACACTTTAATGGTGGAGAATGCTTCAGACATCGCAAAAGTTGAAATTTACAATTTAACCGGTGCCTTGGTAAAAACCATCAATAACCAAAATTCGGTGCAAATAACTACCAACGTTGAAGAGCTTACTACCGGAATGTACGTAATCAAAGCATTTAATCGCAACAATACCGTTTCAACCGGTAAATTTGCTAAAAAGTAAGCGTATAACGCGCTCACTTAAAGGTCGGAGGAATTGCCTCCGGCCTTTTTTATTTTCGAAGGTTTGATTTCGCTTCATCGGGGTAAATCGAGTAACTTTCCTGCTAAAATCAGGCACATGAAAGCGTTTGTATTTCAAACCTATGGAAATCCGGAAAAAGTTCTTGTGCAGCAAGAGGTTCCCATGCCCACACCGGCAGCCAATGAGGTGTTGGTAAAAATTGAGGCCACCTGCATTAACGATTACGATTACAGCATGGTTACCGGCAAACCTGTCCTATACCGCTTAATGTACGGATGGCAACGCCCCAAAAAGAAGTACCAGATGCCGGGTATGGAATTGGCGGGTACCGTAATAAAAGCCGGACAAGGATGCACGGTTTTTAAAGTGGGAGACCGGGTGATGGGGGACATATCTGTCCACCGTTTTGGAACCTTTGCTACCCACATTTGTGTGCCGGAATCTGCGGTTAAACCTATGCCTGATTCCTGGACTTTTGAAGAAGCGGTTGTATTGCCTCACGCCGGAATGTTGGCCCATCAGGGGCTGGATGGCGTAGCCTGCCTGAAACCGGGAAGTAAACTGCTGGTAAATGGGGCCGGAGGAGGCGTCGGTTTTTTTGCGGCTTTGCTTTCCCGGCAAAACGGAATAGAACTTACCGGGGTTGATACCAAAGACAAGCAGGCGTGGATGAAACAAGCAGGGTACTCCCATACACTGGATTATGCACAAACCGATTTTACGCGCACCGGCGAACGCTACCATTTTATTTTGGATTGTAAAACGGATAGAAATCCAACCCGTTACCTGAGGGCCTTGCATAAAAATGGTACCTATGTTACCGTTGGAGGGGCGCCCACTAAACTAATTCGATTACTTTTGGGAAAAATATGGATCGAGATGTTTTCGACCAAAAGGTTACGGCTGGTGGTGTTAAAGCCCAATTATAACCTGGAGATGCTTTTATCCAAGGTAACCCGAAAATCCATCGCTCCGTGTATAGAAGGACCTTATCGTTTTGAAGAAATTCCATCGGCTATGCAGCACTTTGGACTGGCAAAACATAAAGGGAAAATGGTAATTTCAATGCAACATGACAGCAGAAGCACAGGCAATAATTAAAAAACTTGAACTCCAGCCCCATCCTGAGGGGGGATATTTTAAAGAAACCTACCGAAGTAAAGAAACAATAGGTGAACTTCCGGAGGTGTACAGTGGCCGCAGAAATTTTTCTACTTGCATCTACTTTCTGCTCACCTCCGAAAGTTTTTCAGCCTTCCACCGCATTCATCAGGATGAGGTTTGGCATTTTTACGGAGGTGCCCCCATTACCATTCACGTACTAACCCAAAACGGAGAATACAGCGAAATTACGCTTGGAAATTCCGTGTTGGAAAATGAAATTCCACAATACGTGGTTCAGGGAGGATGCTGGTTTGGTGCTTCTGTTGCCGGTTCAGGTTCCTATAGTCTGGTAGGATGCACCGTAAGTCCGGGCTTTGACTTTACCGATTTTACGCTGGCAAAACGGGAATTCTTGCTCCATGACTTTCCGCAGCACCGCGTACCAATACTGGCGCTAACAAGAATATAAATCATTAAAAAGCATTGTTGAATCAAGTCGGAATGGTTACATTTATAAGTTAATCATTCGTATGCCTAAAAAAGAAAGGTAGACTGCTTACATTTAAAATTACAATCATGGTTATTCAATACATTAAATTTAAAACAGAACTCACCGAACAAGAGGTGATAGAGGTGGCCCGAAAGCGTGAACCACAGGTTAGTAAGGTACCCGGGTTAAACCGCACCTATTATTTAAAACCTCATGCTGATGGATTTTATGGGGGCATGTATGTTTGGGAAACCAAAGAAGACATGGATAACTACCGAAAATCAGATTTAGGAAAGCGTATTCCTGACGATTACAAAATTATTGGAACCGTGGAAATACAGGTGATGGACGTATTTATGAGTTTACACGAATAAATTTGTGCGGTGGAATGCGTGCATGAAGGGGGGGATTTTATCCAATTTACAGGGAAACCACTCAAAAAATGTATCTTTCATGCACTACATAAAAACACAAGATTCATGATACTAAAACCTGTTTCAACAACGCTTACCTGTTTTGTCCTGTTCGTTTGCGCTTATCTCATCCCGGTAAATGCAGCCAATTTCCCTTACCGTAGCAATGTACTTTGGGTGACCACTCCCAATCACGATAACTGGCTGTACGAGGTAGGAGAAAAAGCCAGCATTAGCGTTTCTGTGTTTGAATTTGGAATATTGCAGAAGGACGTAACGGTATACTATAGCATTGGTCCTGAATTAATGCCTGCAGATACAGAAGGGGAAATCATTCTGAAAAAAGGAAAAGCCATTATCCCGGTTGGCACCATGAATTCACCAGGATTCAGGGATTGTAAACTACGCATAGAATTAAATGGAAAAGTCTACAAACACCATATAAAACTTGGCTTTTCACCGGATAAATTAGAGCCGTATACCCAGCTCCCAAAAGATTTTACCGCGTTTTGGACAGAAGCAAAAAAAACAGCGGAAGCCTGCCCGGTGTGGGTAAGTAAGGTGCCAGCCCCCGAATTTACAACAGATAAGGTGGATTGTTACCTGGTGAAACTGCAGGTAGTGGAGAAAAATCAGTTTGTATATGGTTACCTAACCATTCCTAAAAGGGAAGGTAAATTTCCGGTTGTATTTTCGCCCCCGGGAGCCGGTATAAAGCCTATGGATCCGCTCAAACATCTCTTTTATGCCGAACAGGGATTTATCCGTTTCGATATGGAAATTCATGGCATCCGCCCAAACCTGGATGCGGAAACTTACAAAGAAATTAGCCGTGCTTTTGGGAAAGACGACAACAGCTATTTGGTAAATGGCCTGGACAATCGCGATACCTATTACATGAAAAAAGTGTACTTAGCCTGCGTTAGGGCCATCGATTACCTGACAACTTTGCCACAATGGGACGGTAAAAATATAATTGCCCAGGGGGGGAGTCAGGGTGGTGCACTGGCCTTGATTACCACAGCATTGGACGAACGCGTTACACTTTGTGCTGCCAACCACCCGGCATTAAGCGATATGGCGGGATACAAAGCAGGCCGGGCCGGCGGGTATCCGCATTTATTTACGCGGTTTAGTGGCGTGGATACTCCCGAAAAGCTCAACACCTTGCAATATTACGATGTAGTAAATTTTGCAAAACAAATTAAAGTTCCCGTATTTATGACCTGGGGCTACAACGATGATACGTGCCCACCCACCACAAGCTATACCGTTTACAATGTACTGGATTGCCCAAAAGAAAAAATGGTTACCCCGGTAAACGAACACTGGGTTTCAACCGATATGCGACACACGATTTTGGAGTGGATCAAAACCAATGTTCAATAAGTAAAATGCAGGGGGTATTCTACCCGTTATGCTTATGCCTATTTAAACAAAATCTAAATTCTGATATTCAGGTAGATAACTTGTATATATAAGATATCTTTAATGCTTTTTTAGCATATTGATCTTATAATGAACCAGGTATTTTACGAGCTACTGCATCAGTTTGAAGCCAGCTACACCAAGCGCATTTTGCTGGAGTCGCTGGATTTGCTGGGAAAATTGTGGCCATACCTGGTAGGAGGGGTACTACTTTCCACCCTTATTAAAACCTTCATATCAAAAGAAAAGATGGCCACATTTTTTGGCAGCCGGAGTCATTCCGTTTCCATTCTAGTGGCAGCCCTTTTGGGGGCGGTTTCTCCCATCGGCAGTTATGTAATTATCCCTATGGCAGCGGCATTATTGCTCATTGGGGTCCCGCTTAGTGTAT
>JAUIMD010000261.1 GCA_030433225.1 Bacteroidia bacterium | reverse complement strand
CGGTAGATACCCGTGGCGGCGTTGCACTGGATGCCGATTTAACCGAATTGGCGTATCACGGAGCCTGCGTAACTGCAGCCCATCAGTATTTGGTGGCGCAGGGACAAGAGGGATTTGTAATGGTAAATGGCGACAGAACGGCCGGTAGCCTGCAGGAATTTGTGGAGCTGGGACGCGCCGTAATCAATTATAGTTTGAAATAAAATCCAACAAAAATGGCAATCGATAAAAAAATAGTTGAGGTGCTTCCTGCCGTGCGCATGATGCTCTCCGACGAAAAAATTAAAATTGCGAAAATAGCTGAAGCAGGCAATGCTGCATTGGCACAAATAGAGGTGGATGCCACCAAAGCTGCTGAAGAGGTATTGGGCGCTGTAAAAGCCGCCGCTGATGCGTATAAGGCAGAAAACGGGGCCTATCCACAACTCATAAACTTAAAAGGATTGGGTCTGGCTGCCGTGGCCGAAACCGCTACCCAACTGGAGGAGTTGCTGGAGCATGGAAGCTGTGGCGATGCCTTTGAAACGCACGAGCGGGCACACGGAAAAACAGCCATTGTAACCGGTGGCGCACAAGGTTTTGGGGGTGGCGTAGTTGAGCAGTTTGTGCACGACGGTGGCAACGTAATTATTGCTGACCTGAACGAAGCGCTGGGAAAACAATTCGCCGAGGAGTTGAATGCCAAGTCCGGTTCCAACAAAGCCTTTTTTGTAAAGGTGGATGTGTCGAACCTGGAGTCGGTGGAAAACCTGATTTACGAAACTGTATGTGAATTTGGGGGTTTTGATGTCTTCATTTCCAATGCGGGGGTATTGCGTGCCGGTGGCCTGGAAGAAATGGACGGACCAACGTTCGACTTTATGACCAAGGTAAATTACACCGGGTATTTCTATTGTGCCAAGGCTTCCTCTAAAGTGTTGAAGCTGCAAACCGCGTACAAAAAAGGATATTACGCGGATATTATTCAAATCAATTCAAAATCCGGCTTGAAAGGTTCCAACAAAAACTTTGCGTACGCCGGGGGTAAATTTGGGGGTATTGGCTTGACACAATCCTTCGCCATGGAATTGATGCCATCGCGCGTGAAAGTAAACTCCATTTGTCCGGGGAATTTCTTCGACGGACCACTGTGGAGCGATCCTGAAAAAGGGTTGTTTGTACAGTACTTAAATGCCGGAAAAGTAAAAGGAGCCAAAACCATTGAAGACGTAAAAGCATTTTACGAAGCACAGGTGCCTGCCGGACGTGGATGTACCGTAATTGACGTAATGCGCGCGGTGTATTACATCATGGAGCAGGAATACGAAACCGGTCAAGCTGTTCCGGTAACCGGCGGACAGGAAATGTTGCGATAATTATTAATTAAACGATTCGAAAATAATGAAAACAAAAGCAGTAAGATTATACGGCAAAAAAGACCTTCGTGTGGAAGAGTTTGAGTTGCCGGCCATAAAAGAAGATGAAATTTTAGCCAAAGTAATTACCGATAGCTTGTGTATGTCGAGCTACAAGGCTTCTAACCAGGCTTCTGATCACAAACGTGTACCTAACGATATTGCCGAAAATCCCATCATGGTAGGCCATGAATTCTCGGGAGAATTGGTGGAAGTAGGTGCAAAATGGGCGAACAAATTTAAAGCGGGACAGAAGTTCTCTATTCAGCCGGCTATTTATTACGAAAATGGCCCGGTTGGAATTTTAAGTGCTCCCGGTTATTCCTATAAATACATTGGTGGAGATGCTACCTATGTAATCATTCCTAAGGACGTATTGGAGCAGGATTGTCTGTTGGCATACGAAGGTCCCGGATTTTACCCAGCCTCTTTATCGGAACCATTGAGCTGCGTAATTGGTGCCATGCACGCCAACTACCACACCAAGGCGGGTAGCTACGTGCACCAGATGGAAATTGTGGACGGTGGAAAACTGGCCATCTTGGCCGGTGTGGGTCCCATGGGTCTGGCTGCCATCAACTATGCCTTGCGTCGCGAAGACCGCAAGCCTTCATTAATGGTGGTAACCGATATCGACCAGGATCGTTTGGACCGTGCCGCTAGTTTATACACCGTCGAGTTTGCCAAAGAGCGCGGCATCGACCTCCGCTACATCAACACTTCCACCATGGAAAACCCTGTGGAAGGATTGAAAGAATTGACCGGCGGAACTGGGTACGATGACGTATTTGTTTTTGCTCCTGTGGCTCCTGTGGTAGAACAGGGGGATGCAATTTTAGGTTTTGACGGTTGTCTGAACTTTTTTGCGGGCCCATCAAATACCGAGTTTTCTGCAAAAATGAATTTCTACAACGTGCACTATGCCTACACTCACATTGTAGGTACTTCCGGTGGAAATACTGACGATATGGTAGAGGCGCTTGACATTATGACCAAAGGACTGGATCCTGCCGGATTAATCACCCACATTGGTGGATTAAATGCCGTGCCGGACGCCACATTAAACCTGCCGAATATTCCGGGCGGTAAAAAACTGATTTATACCCATACCAATATGCCATTAACGGCTATTTCAGACTTTGCTGAAAAAGGAAAAACAGACCCTTTCTACGCAACACTGGCTGAAATTTGCGACCGTCATAATGGCTTGTGGAGTGTAGAAGCAGAAGATTTTGTGTTGGCAAATGTGGAAAATCTGCAATAGGTTTTCCACCTACCCATTTTTGAACTTTTTAAGCAAAACGGCATGATTTATATAGCAGATACGGCAAATATGGAGGAGTTGAAAAAACTCTTCTACTATTTTCCATTAGAAGGGGTTACTACAAACCCTACCATTATTGCCGCCGAAAACCGTCCCATGTCAAAAATTCTTCCGGAATTAATTGATCTGGTAGGCGACAAGCAATTGCACGTGCAAATGATCAGTAGCAAGGCCGAAGATATGCTGCGCGAGGCAAAAACCTACAAGGCAAAATACGGTTTAGGGGAGAATTATTTCGCTAAAATTCCGGTAACGGCCGAAGGGTACAAAGCCATGACCATGATTAAGGAGGCCGGCATTAACGTAACCGCAACGGCCATTTTCACGCAACAGCAAGCCCTGGTAGCAGCGCGTGCCGGAGCGGATTGGGTGGCGCCTTATGTAAATCGTCTGGATAACATTTCGTCGCACGGAATTGAGGTGGTGAGCCACATTGTGCAAAACATCGAGCGCTTTAAACTCAACACCAAAGTGTTGGCGGCCAGCTTTAAAACCGTCGATCAGGTGCACCGCGTAAGTATGATGGGAAGCCACGCTGCCACCATCAATTACGAAATTCTGGAGCGCTTACGTAGCCACCCGATGACCGACATCAGCGTGGAGCAGTTCGAAAAAGACGCCAAAGATTTGTACGATATCGAATTTTAAAACACAGCAAAACAGGGGCGGAAGTCAAAGGCCGTCCCTTTAACAGTTACAATACTATGCAAAAGGAAATAAAGGAACTGATTGAAGTTTCGCAGTATTACGGCAAAAACAAAGCGTATGTAATTGCCGGAGGTGGAAACACTTCCTATAAAAACGATGAACTTATTTGGATTAAAGCCAGTGGTTCAGGCTTGGATACCATTGACGAAAACGGATTTGTATCCCTTTCGCGGGAACGTTTAGGCTTGATCGGTACCAAAACCTACAGTACCGACTCCACCACCCGCGAAGCGCAGGTAAAAGAAGATTTACATGCAGCTATTGAGGCGCCAAAAGACAAGCGTCCTTCAGTGGAAACATCCATGCACGAAAGCATTCACTACGATTTTGTAGTGCATACGCATCCCACCAAAGTAAACGGCCTTATGTGCGCCAAAAACGGGAAAGCCATTTGTGAGGAAATGTTTGGCGACGAAATGATTTTCATCCCGTATACCGATCCCGGCTATGTGCTTTTCAAAAAAGTGGATGAAGAAATCAAGAAGTTTGAAACGGCGAAAGGCTATGCTCCCAAACTGATTTTTCTGGAAAACCATGGCGTGTTTGTAGCCGCCAATAGCGTGGAAGAAATCAAGCAAATGTATGCCGAAATCGATGCTAAAATGGATGCCCGCATTCAGGAGCAATTACCCGCTGACGAAGGCGTAGCATTTCAATCCATTGTTGCAGACAAGGTGCAGGAGCTGCATCCGGAAATGAGCAGCATGATGGCCGGAACACGTACCAATGCACTCATATCGCAATACGTAAGCAGCAATGAGCAGTTTGCCAAGGCAGATACGGCGTTCACACCGGATGCCATTGTGTATTGCAAAGCGCATTATATTCTGGTTCCTGCTTGCAATAGCGATGAGGAATTACTGGCCAAAACCAAGGAAATGGTGGCCGAATACCGCGAAAAATACGGATACCTAC
>JAUIMD010000260.1 GCA_030433225.1 Bacteroidia bacterium | reverse complement strand
AACAAAAACAACTTCCTCCATCTCAAGCGGTTGATTTATGAAGCTTTTTATGCGCTTTGCGTAATGCTGCTGCGTCCAGCTATTGTGATATTCCGAAACGACGGCACCGGTTGGATAAAGTGTACAAATGGAATCACTTTGACTCAGAACGATCCCCATACTTCCCAGCCACATAAAGGCGATAAAAAAACATGTTTTCATCCTATAAAACTAGACCTTTTTTTAATCAACTAAAAGACATCAGCCACCTGGCGTTCCGTTTCTTTGACCGCCTTCAGGTGCGAACTTTCACTTTGCGCCCCCAACCCTTTTAACCCACTAATGACATGTATATGTCATCGCATCAACAACCGGATAACAAAGGCGCTCTCCATCCGGTTAATATGCAAGCTTTTACATTAATTTTCCGGCGTTATTTTGTGTGAAATTTGCACTCCCTTTTTAATGAATATGGCTTTGAATAAGTATTTTTGTACAAATTCTACAAGCATTCATGACGACACTTCCTATTTCATTAGCGGCATACCAAAAGCGCAGGTCGCATTCCATCCAAATTGGCCCACTTAAATTGGGAGGCGAGCAACCGTTGCGGGTACAATCCATGACCACCACTGACACCAACGATACAGTGGCATCCACCCAACAATGTGAAGCCATTTTAAATGCCGGTGCTGACCTGGTACGTTTAACTACGCAGGGAGTGCGTGAGGCGGAAAACCTGAAAAACATACGCCAAAAACTACAGGAAAACGGATATGAACAGGCCTTGGTTGCCGATGTGCATTTTAATGCAAAAGTGGCATTTGTAGCCGCTGAGCATTGCCAAAAAGTGCGCATCAACCCTGGTAACTTTATTGATCCGGTGAAACGATTTCAAGAAATTGATTATACGGAGGAAGAATACCAAGCGGAATTGCAAAAAATAGAAGACCGCTTTGTACCTTTTCTGGAACGGTGCAAAGTGTACCATACGGCCATTCGTATTGGAGTAAACCATGGCTCTCTTTCCGACAGAATTATGAGCCGATTTGGAGATACCGCACAAGGCATGGTAGAATCGTGCATGGAATACCTTCGAATTGCCGTTGCGCAGGAATTCAGCGACATTGTTATTTCGATAAAAGCCAGCAACACCCGGGTAATGGTGCAAACCGTGCGTTTGTTAGTGCAAAAAATGAACCTTGAAAACATGTCCTTTCCCCTGCATTTAGGTGTTACTGAAGCAGGAGAAGGAGAAGACGGAAGGATAAAATCGGCAGTGGGCATTGGTGCCTTGTTGGCCGATGGAATAGGAGATACCATACGGGTTTCGTTAAGTGAAGACCCTGAAAAGGAAATACCGGTTTGCAATGCTATAAAAGCACATTTTCAGCACTACTCCGAAAAATTAACTTTTCCCCAGGTTCGTGGAACCTACTACAACTACTTTGATTTTCAGCCCCGTAAAACCATTGGTTTTTATGGCATAGGAGGAGGCAATAAACCTGTAGTAGCCACTGGGGTACAACCCGGCACCGTGTATGTACCCGAACAAAGCCCCGAGTGGGTTTTCCATACCGGCAAACAAAAAATGGTGCAGGTAGAAACCGGAGTGGAATTCCCGGTAGAGAGCCCGGGAACTGTCACTCCGCAACTTCCCGCCTTTGTACGGGCTACCCTGAATGACTTATCCGAAACATTTGCAGATGAATTGAAGGCACAACCCAAATGCCTGATTGCCGAAGCCAAAACGTCGAACGTATTTACCGAACTTCGAACCTTCATATTGAAATTAGACGATCTCGGCATTCAATGTCCGGTGTTGGTTTCGCAGCAACTCAAAAACCTGGATGAAGGTGAAAAGATAAGGACCGCCTGTGATTTTGGCGGCTTGTTTATAGATGGGTTAGCCGACGGAATTATGGTAGAATGCAGCCACGAAAGCGTTGAAGACCTCACCACCTTTGGGCTGGCGCTTCTGCAGGCTTCCAGGGCTCGTTTTTCCAAAACCGAGTTTATCAGCTGTCCGGGCTGTGGGCGCACGCTGTTTAATTTACAGGAAACCATTGCCAAAGTAAAGAAAGCGACCGGGCATTTAAAGGAACTGAAAATTGGGGTAATGGGGTGCATTGTTAATGGCCCCGGCGAAATGGCCGATGCCGATTTTGGGTATGTAGGTGCCGGTAAGGGGCGAATATCCCTTTACAAAGGCAAAGAATGCGTAAAAAAAGGTATCTTGGAGGATGATGCAATTGTGGAACTCATTCAACTCATCAAACAAAATAACCAATGGGTGGAACCCCAAAAACCAGCATAATACCCTATAACAAAAAGGGAATAAGCATTTGGGTGCAACACCGGCAAATGCAGAGTACAGTGAGGAGATACGTACCAAATAATACTCCACCGTGCTCGTCCCAATTGCCATGTAAATCAGGTTCCAACCAACCTTAAAATACAAAACAACCCATGAAAGAAATTCGATATTTTAACCGCGACATTAGCTGGCTTTGGTTTAACCATCGTGTATTGGAAGAAGCCAAAGACCCTTCGTTGCCCCTGTACGAACGCATTAAATTTTTGGCCATTTACTCCAACAACCTCGAGGAGTTTTACAGCGTTAGGGTTAGCTACTACCGGAATTTAATACGGGAATTGCCGGCAGATCATCCCAAAATACTGGAAGTAAATCCGGTGAAAGTAGTGCAGGACATTAACAACCTGGTTTCGCGCTTTCAGGAGCAATTTGGCGATGTGTTTAAAAATAAAATTTTGCCCGAGTTGCGCGAGAACCGCATCGTACTTTTGCGCAGTACCGATCCGTTAACCGAATCGCAGGAAGCATACATCAAACGCTTTTTTTCGCGCACGCTGCTCCCCGTTTTAGAGCCCATGCTTTTGGTTAAACGACGCGTGAAGCCATTTTTGAAAACCGGCCAGTTGTACGTGGTGTTTAAATTTGTAGCAAGGGGCATTCCTTTTTGGCTGCAAAAGTTCCGCTACGGCATGATAAAAGTGCCTACCGACCATAACTTTTCACGGTTTATAGAACTGCCCGAAGAAAACGAGAACTACTACATCATGTTTTTGGAAGACATCATTATTCGGTACATCCACAAATTATACCCCGGATATAAAGTGGTGCAAGGGTACAACATTAAAGTTACCCGCGATGCCGACTTTGAATACGATGACTATGTAGGAAGTGATTTGATTGAAGTAATCGAAAAAATTGAAAGTACACGGGAAGTGGGGCGCCCGAATCGTTTTCAGTACGATTCTCGCATGCCCAATGAGTTGGTGAAGTTTATGAAAGAGAATTTCGACCTCACCGATAGTGACCTGGTAAAGGGAGGATCGATTCACAATTTCAGGGATTTCTTCGGACTACCAAACCCGGTGTCCCCACGTCTTGAAAACCCACCCATGTCTCCCCTGCGCATAAGGGAGCTGGAGCGCACTAAATCGTTGTTGAATGAATTTAAAAAGCGGGAATACATGTTGCACTTCCCGTACCAGTCGTACAGTTACTTCATTAAATTTTTAATTGAAGCAGCCAACTCCCCTGATGTTACCGAGATAATGGCAACCCAGTACCGGGTTGCATCCAACAGTGCGGTGGTTGATGCCCTCATAAGTGCGGCAGAAAGCGGAAAGAAGGTAACCGTATTTGTGGAGTTAAAAGCGCGTTTTGACGAAGAAGCTAACCTACGCCATGCCGTTCTCATGAAAAATGCGGGAATAAAAATTATTTACAGCATTGCCGGTTTAAAAGTACATAGTAAAGTAGCCCTGGTATTGCGTAAAAACAATGCCGGAGAAACGTTTGGCACAGCTTTTCTCGCCACCGGAAACTTCAATGAAAAAACCGCCCGATTGTACGTGGATCACGGCTTTTTCACTTCCGACACTATCATTATTAACGACCTCATCAAATTGTTCGAGTACTTCGAAGACCAATCCATTTCTCCCGAGTTCAAAGAAATTCTGGTTCCGAATTTCAACATGATTCCTACGTATAAAATGTTGATACAACAGGAAATTGATCACGTATCAAGAGGGAAGAAAGGGTATATCATTTTAAAAATGAATGGCCTGGAAGATCCTGCCATGATTGACGAACTGTATAATGCCAGCGAGCACGGCGTTAAAATTGACCTAATTGTAAGGGGCGCATGTAAATTGGTTCCCGGGCAAAGTTTCAGTAAAAACATTCGGGTAATTCGCATTATTGACCGTTTTCTGGAACACGATAGGGTGTTTTATTTTAACAACAATGGCAACGATATTATGTATGCCGGATCAGCCGATTGGATGCGCCGCAATTTGTACCGTCGCATTGAATGTGTATTCCCAATAAAAGACA
>JAUIMD010000259.1 GCA_030433225.1 Bacteroidia bacterium | reverse complement strand
AAAATGATAGATTTTTTCCGGAAACCGACAGCCTAATTATTTGCCTTTCGCATTTCCATATAAAGATCTTTAATAACATTCTCCTCAATTTCCTGATCTGGATCTTGAAGTTTACTTAATTTATCAAAATTCGCAAGGGGAGCTCAGTACGGTTTACTCCGACGGCTTTGCCGAGTATTTAATGGATTGAAGCGCCCGCTTTTGAACAAAAACCATCCTGAAAAGCTTATACCTGAAACATAAATAGGTAACCAATGAGCGATACTATTACCGTTTCAGCGCATATAAAGGCAGGCGTAGAAAAAACCTGGGAGTATTACACCACGCCCTATCACATTACCCAATGGAATTTCGCTGACCCATCCTGGCATTGTCCTTCTGCAGAGAACAATATGGTTGTTGGAGGCAGGTATATGGCCCGCATGGAGGCAAAAGACGGAAGTTTTGGGTTTGATTTTGAGGCCACGTATACGGCAATTGAGACCGGTAAACGTTTCACGTACGTGTTTGACGACAGGGTAGCCGAAGTAAGTTTTATGCACGATAAAGCAGGCACCATGGTAACCATTACCTTCAATCCTGAATCAGAAAACCCCGTGGAACTGCAACAGCAAGGCTGGCAAGCCATCCTCAATAATTTCAAACACTACGTGGAAACCCACTAAAGCCTGAATCTAAAACCAGTTTCAATGGCTCAATCCAGGCATATTTTGCCCACCATTGTATTTGCACAATTTTGCGGCACATCGTTATGGTTTGCCGGCAATGCGGTATTGGGTAATTTAATGACGGATTTTAGCCTGCCAGCCGGTGTACTGGGTAATTTGACTTCATCTGTGCAACTGGGGTTTATCCTCGGCACCCTTGCTTTTGCCTTATTCACCATCGCAGACCGTTTTTCACCTTCCCATGTTTTTTTGTTTTGTTCCATTGCCGGAGCACTTTTTAATAGCGCCCTGGTGTGGGAAGGAAACAGCCTGACCAGTATTTTGACATTGCGCATGTTAACCGGTTTTTTTCTGGCCGGGATCTATCCTGTAGGCATGAAGATTGCAGCCGATTATTATTCATCAGGCCTGGGAAAGTCGCTCGGTTTTTTGGTAGGTGCATTAGTTTTAGGAACAGCATTTCCCCACTTATTGAAAGGTATTTCCGACGACTTGCCATGGAAAAAGGTCATCGGCATGGTATCCGTTTTAGCGGTAACCGGAGGTGTAATCCTTGCTTTTTTGGTACCGGATGGCCCCTATCGAAAAAAGGGTACCCAGTTGCATTTCACCGCTTTTTTTCAGGTTTTTCATAATGCCAGGTTCCGCTCATCGGCTTTCGGATATTTTGGCCACATGTGGGAACTGTATACCTTTTGGGCTTTTGTGCCTGTTATGCTTAGCACCTACGCTCAGATTCACTCTTTGCCTTCCTTAAATATTCCACGACTTTCCTTTTTTATAATTGGATCAGGTGGGGTAGCTTGTGCCGTGGGCGGTTATGTTTCAAACTTTGCAGGCGTAAAAAAAACTGCAACCTGGGCTTTGTCCCTATCCGGCTTATGTTGTATCATGTGTCCATTTATGTTTAAGATAGGCTCTCCTGTTATTTTTGTCGCCTTTTTATTTTTTTGGGGATGGGTTGTCATCGCTGATTCTCCCTTGTTCTCAACACTTGTTGCTCAAAATGCTCCAGGTGAATTGAAAGCCACCGGACTCACCATTGTCAATTGCATTGGTTTTTCCATTACCATCGTAAGTATACAGCTTATTAGCAGCCTGCAAAAAATTTCAATTACTCCGGCAATTTACGCTTTACTTGCTATTGGTCCGGCTTTGGGTATTCTTGCCCTTACCCGAAGAAAAGTGGCATAAGCACTGCTACTTCATGGTTTCGTTCCGTTCTTTTTTACCCTATTTTCACGCTTCTAAATAAGGATTCTCTTTTTCTGTCCTTACAATTCTCACTATCTTTACCAAGAGAACTGTATACTAGGCTATTAGTTAACTAACATCCGGTTTGGTGATGTTAGGAATTAAATTGGGAGTAAGCATTCAATTTTCATTCATTAACTAATATCAAGCCGCATGAAACAGCGCATTTACAAACTAATCTCAAAAGGCTCACATGGCAATAAATGGAATCGGGCGGTAGACTATTTCATTATGTCATTGATTATTTTAAGCGTCTTTTCCATCATTCTTGAGTCGATGGAAGACGTCAGCCTAAAATACGGTTCGCTTCTTTATATTTTTGATGTTTTCTCTGTTCTGGTTTTCACCCTTGAATACCTCTTGCGTATTTACATTTCTGACCTCACGCACCCTGCACCTACCAAATTCAAATCTGCACTTAAGTTTATAAAATCCACCGAAGGATTAATAGACCTGGTTGCCATTCTGCCATTTTACCTGCCCATGCTAATTAAAATGGATGTGAGGTTTATACGCATGTTGCGCCTAACGCGCTTTTTAAGAATCCTGAAGCTTAACCGTTACAACAAATCCCTCCACATGATACTGGAAGTGTTTAAAGAAAAAAAGTCGGAGTTGGCCGTAACAGGGTTCGTCTTGTTTCTTATTTTATTGATGGCATCGTTCATTATGTATTATGTGGAAGGAGATGCACAGCCAGAGGCTTTTCCGGATATTCTTTCGGCCTTTTGGTGGGCCATTGCAACGCTCACCACGGTAGGTTATGGTGATATTTATCCCATCACCAGTTTGGGCAGACTAATAAGTGGTGTAATTGCCTTATTGGGAATTGGATTGGTTGCCTTACCCACCGGGTTAATTAGTGCCGGCTTCATCAATAAAATTGAGAAAAATAAATTGGCAAATGGAATACAATGTCCCCATTGTGGTGAAAAAATTGACAAACTAACCGCTTCTGATTTCCGGTATTACAATACCCATAAACACGACTAAAACCAGGTGTATTTTCAGAATTCTAAAGAAGCTCTCATACATAAAAACTCAACATTTAGTACTTTTATGGCATGAAAACATCTACGCTACATATTAAAAACATGGTGTGCAACCGTTGCATTAAAGTAGTGAAAGATGAATTAACACAATTGAATGTACAAATTGAAGCCATTGGTTTAGGGTGGGTTTCTCTGGTTGAAGATGTGCAACCACCAACCAGAGAAAAAATAAAAACAGTACTGCATGCCAATGGGTTTGAACTTATTGACGACAAAAAAAGCCGGTTGATTGAGTCGATCAAAACCCTTCTTATTCAAAGTGTGCATCAACAGCAGCACGAAACCCAAGCCCTGAATACATCGGCTTACCTGTCGCAAAAACTGGGCTATGACTATTCGTACCTTAGCCATTTATTTTCATCGGTGGAGGGCCTTACCATTGAAAAATACATAATCCACCAAAAGGTGGAGCGGGCAAAAGAGCTGTTGGTTTACGATGAACTTACCTTGAGCGAAATTGCTGACCAGCTGGGCTACAGCAGCGTACAACACCTGAGCAGCCAGTTTAAAAAAGTAAGCGGACTCACCCCTTCGCATTTTAAAAAACTAAAACATCCCAAACGTACCCCGCTTGACGAGGTATAGGTGATGGTTCCCCGCCACTGCACAAGACTCTTGTACAAAAACTTTGTAATCCTTCTCCCAAATCATGTAACACATGTTTGCCAAAGGATGCCTTACTTTGCTGCAGATTTAAACAGAAAAGTCATGTCAGATATTTTATACACATTTTTACTCGATTTTATACAGATTTTAGGCGAGATGGCGCCCTACCTGCTGTTAGGCTTTTTCTTTGCCGGCCTATTGCACGCCTTTATTCCGCAACACAAAATTGAACAATATTTTAATGGAAGTCCTTTTTTAAGCTCCGTGCGTGCCGCTTTGCTTGGAGTTCCCTTACCGCTGTGCTCCTGTGGTGTAATTCCAACCGGTACTGCCTTGTACAAAAACGGGGCTTCCAAGGGTGGAACCGTTTCATTTTTAATTGCCACACCGCAAACCGGGGTCGATTCCATATTGGCGACTTTTAGCTTAATGGGGCTGCCCTTTGCCATTATTCGCCCAATAGCCGCATTGGTCACCGGCATTACAGGCGGGTATATCACCGGGGTGGTTACTCAAAACGAGACGGATAACAACCGTTTTGCCCCTACACACCAACCAGCAAAAACATGGAAAGAAAAAGTGACTGATGTTTTTAAATATGGCTTTGTGGAATTTATACAAGACATATCTAAATGGCTGGTAATTGGGCTGGTATTGGCGGCGGCAATTTCGGCCCTTATTCCGGAAGATTTTTTTGAACTCCTGAACCTTCCTCCTATTGCGCAAATGGTTCTGATTTTGGCGGTTTCCGTGCCCCTTTACATC
>JAUIMD010000258.1 GCA_030433225.1 Bacteroidia bacterium | reverse complement strand
TTGGCCAATTTTCCTGAAAAGGTGGTTTTACCCGATCCCTGTAACCCCGACATTAAAATAATTGCAGGGTTACCTTTCAGGTTTACCTCTTCGGTGGTTCCACCCATTAAAAGTGCCAGCTCATCATGAACGATCTTTACCATCATTTCACCGGGCTTAACCGCGGTAAGTACGTTTTGTCCCAAGGCTTTGGTACGTACCGTTTCGGTGAAAACTTTGGCCGTTTTGTAGTTTACATCGGCATCCAATAAGGCACGACGTATATCTTTTAAGGTTTCAGCAACGTTAATTTCAGTGATTTTTCCCTGACCTTTCAGGAGCTGAAACGATTTCTCGAGTCTTTCCGACAGATTATCGAACATAGTCTAATATTTTTCTAAAAAACCCTGCAAAAATAAGAAAAGAAATCGAACACCCTTAATTATAATTAAATTCCTAAGCATTAAGATTCACACCGGTTTTAACGGTTGAAATTAATGTTAAAATTGCTATTTTTTTGAAAAAAATTGACCTCATTTGCACCTTACGTTTGAGGCAATTTTTTAGAGAAGTATGGATAATAAATATCAATTGCCTGATTACCTTTTTGAATGTAGTTGGGAAGTGTGTAATAAGGTAGGGGGCATCTATACGGTGCTGTCCACCAAAGCAAAAAGCCTAAAAGAGGTAGTTGGGAAAGGACATATTGTTGTGGGGCCCGATTTTTGGAAAGATGAAATTCCTAATCCGGATTTTATTGAAGATAAAAAACTGTTTGCCGACTGGAAGGAACAACTGACCCGCAAAGGTATACCCGTACGGGTGGGGCGGTGGAACATTATTGGCGCGCCCATTGCTATTTTGGTGGATTTTAAACCCCTTTTAAAGGACAAGGATAAAATTTTCTCGAAGTTCTGGGAATTGTACAAGCTCGATTCGCTGCATGGTCACCAGGAATACATCGACTCAGCCATTTTTGGTGTGGCGGCAGGAAAAGTTATTGAAAATTTTAAAAAGTATTACTGTAAGGAAGGCGAAAAAGTGGTTGCCCATTTTCATGAATGGATGACCGGCGGTGGCGTACTGTACCTGAAATGGGCTGCAACCGATATTGCTACCGTTTTTACAACCCATGCCACCTTTGTAGGACGTTCGATTTGCGGAAACGGCCAACCCCTGTACGATCCGTTAGAAAGTTACAATGGCTTACAAAAAGCAACCGAATTCAATATTCAGGCGCAGTTCTCCATTGAACGGCTTTCGGCGGTGTATGCCGATGGGTTTACTACCGTAAGCGACATTACTGCACGCGAGTGCCACTATTTGCTGGATAAACCGGTGGACTTTGTGACTCCCAATGGTTTTGAAGCCGACTTTGTTCCCACGGGTAAAAATTTTGTGCAGCAACGTGCCAATGCACGAAATCGCCTGAGAGAGATTACCGAGGCCATGATGGGCGAATCCATCCCGGATGATACCCTGTTTGTGGCCACCAGCGGGCGTTACGAGTTTAAAAATAAAGGTATTGATGTTTTTATCGATGCCCTGAAAAAAGCAAACCAATCGGGAAAAGTAAAAAAGCGCATGATCGCTTTTGTGCTTACACCGGCCGATGCAGGTATGCCCCGTGCCGACCTTCAGGATGCACTGAGCACATTGCACTCGCACAACCGGCGCATGGGAATTCAGGAGCCTACACATACACACAACCTTAACCAAAAAAATTACGATCCCATAATAAATCGTATTCAGGGAGCCTCCATTGCCCGTGCCGACGATGGCATGATTAACCTGATTTTTATCCCGGCATACCTTAATGGTAAGGATGGAATCGTTAACCTTCAGTATTACGAAACCCTTATTGGGATGGATCTTACGGTGTTTCCATCGTACTATGAGCCATGGGGATATACGCCACTTGAAAGTGCTGCATTTAGTGTGCCTACGGTAACTACCAGCCTTGCGGGTTTTGGGGTTTGGATCAATTCCAAAGTAAAAAACATTTCGGATGGAGCCGTTGTTTTAAAGCGAAGCGATCACAATTACGATGAAGTGGTGAATGACCTGAGTAAGGTATTGATCGGTTTTTCCGCTTTATCGGCTTCAGAACTTCAAACAGCAGGTAAAAATGCGCTTAAACTTTCAAAGCTTGCCACCTGGAACAGTTTAATTGAAGATTATTACAAAACATACGACTTTGCGCTTGCCAGGGCAAACAAACGCAACACCACAATTATAAACGAGAAAAAACCTATTAACATGGATACAAATACATTAAACTTAGACTCTCCGATTTGGAAAGACGTGACGGTACAGCCTAAAATTCCTGCAGAATTAAACGGGCTGGATGAAATTGCCAATAACCTTTGGTATGTGTGGAATTACCAGGCCGGTGATTTGTTTGAAAAAATGGATGAAGACTTGTGGGCAACCTACCACAATCCGGTGTTGTTGCTGGAACGGATTTCTGCTACGCGGTACGATCAGCTGATAGCCGACAAGGCGTTTATGAAAGAGTTTAAAAGCGTTTATGCCAAATTTAAGGCATACCTGGAGGTTGCACCGGATAGTAAAAGTCCTTCCATCAGCTATTTTAGCATGGAATATGGACTTACTGAAATTCTGAAAATATATTCAGGGGGCTTAGGAGTGCTGGCAGGTGATTATTTAAAAGAAGCCAGTGATTGCAACGTACGCATGACAGCCGTTGGGTTGTTGTATTCGTATGGATACTTTACCCAAACCTTATCGGTGTATGGGGAGCAGGAAGCCATTTATGATGCGCAGAATTTTTCATCGCTTCCGGTTTCAAAAGTACTGGATAGTGAAGGAAATCAGGTGAAATTTACAGTGCCTTTTCCCGGAAGGGAAGTGGCCATACGTGTGTGGAAGGTAGCCGTAGGCCGGGTAAGTTTGTACCTGCTTGATACCAATTTTGAAGACAATAACCACGATGATCGTTTCATTACCCACCAACTGTACGGCGGTAACTGGGAAAACCGCTTAAAACAGGAAATTGTATTGGGTATTGGAGGGATTAAAGCCCTTACAATATTAGGCGTAGAAAACCAGGTATACCATTGCAACGAAGGCCATGCCGCCTTTATTAATCTGGCGCGTTTAGATCATTACATTAATGAGGAAGGCCTGAGTTACAAACAAGCACTGGAAGTGGTGCGAGCTTCTTCTTTATTTACTACCCATACGCCTGTACCGGCAGGTCACGATTCGTTTGACGAGGGCTTGCTTGGAACGTACATGGGGGCGTATCCCGGGAAACTGAAAATTTCGTGGGACGAGTTTATGGCCCTGGGGCATGAAGGGAACGAGAACCATCACGAGAAATTTTCGATGAGTAACCTGGCTGCTAAAACATCGCAGGAGATGAACGGGGTTAGCTGGTTGCACGGAAAGGTAAGCCAGGAAATGTTTAAAGGCTTGTGGAAAGGATATTTTGCCAATGAACTGGCCCTAAATTATGTGACCAATGGTGTGCATTATGGTACCTGGACTTCCTCTGAATGGAGAAAACTCTACGAATCAAATTTTGGTGAAACGTTCTTAAGCGACTTATCCAACCACGATATTTGGCGCGGCATCCATAAAATTGACGATGCCGTGGTTTGGAAAACAAAAGTGAAACTGAAAGAAAAACTGATTGATTACATCCGTTTCCGCTTTAAAAAAGATTGGCTGGCTAAGCAAGGAGACCCTTCGCGCGTTTTACACCTTTTGCAGGGCATACGTTCAGATGTGCTTACCATAGGTTTTGGCCGCCGTTTTGCAACTTATAAGCGTGCACACCTTTTATTTAACGACCTTGATCGTTTGGCAAAAATCGTTAACAATCCTGAGCGTCCGGTACAATTCCTGTTTACAGGAAAAGCTCACCCGGCCGATGGTGGCGGACAAGGGTTGATTAAGCATGTGGTAGAAATTAGTCGGAGACCTGAATTTTTAGGTAAAATTATATTCCTGGAAAATTACGATATGCGCCTGGCACAACGTATGATTTCAGGGGTGGATATTTGGTTGAATACTCCACGTAGACCTATGGAAGCCTCTGGTACGAGTGGAATGACTGCAGCCATGAATGGGTCGGTGAACTTTTCTGTTAATGATGGATGGATACCGGAGTTCGCCAAGCATGGTCATAATTCCTTTGTCTTACCTGAAGCAGATACCACTCAATCGGTAGACATTCAAGATGATCAGGATTACCATCACTTGATGAGAATCCTGACCGATGAAATCATTCCAACTTATTATAAGAAGCCGAAAAAATGGTTGGAGATTGTGAAAAATAGCGCAAAAGAAGTAGTTCCGGCATTCGACTCTGACCGCATGGCTGGAGAATACTATGATCGGCT
>JAUIMD010000257.1 GCA_030433225.1 Bacteroidia bacterium | reverse complement strand
CCTGTTTGCCCGCAAAAAAATAAACCCCTTAATAGGTGCTACCGGATTAAGTGCCGTACCCATGGCATCGCGGGTGGCCAACGAGCTGGCGCTGGCACGCGACCCGAAAAACCACATTTTGCAGTATTGCATGGCCAGCAACATTAGCGGGGTAATAGGGTCGGCGGTTGCTGCCGGGGTGCTCATCTCGTTTTTGGGCTAGTGGGTGTTATCCGTACCCGTAAACGTAATGGGGCTGCTCAACCCTGAACAACCCCATTTTGGTATACCCCATGTCAGCTTCCTGATTCAACTCAATCTCTCATTTACCCAGGAAGCTATTTCAATTTTTGTGCAGCGCTGACAATTTCGTTTACCACACCCGGGTCAAGCAGGGTAGTGGTGTCGCCAAAGCTTGCGGTTTCCCCTTCGGCAATTTTACGCAAAATGCGGCGCATAATTTTTCCCGAACGGGTTTTGGGCAAGCCGGATACCAGCAAAATTTTGTCTGGTTTGGCAATGGGCCCAATAATTTTGGATACGGCTTTTAAAATACTGGTTTTAATGCCTTCCTCGCCTCCGGTAGAAAGTTCACCACATACCACAAAGGCAAATATTCCCTGCCCTTTAATGTCGTGCGGGTAGCCTACCACGGCCGATTCGTTCACCAGAGGGTGTGCATTAATGGCATTTTCCACTTCCGCAGTACCCATCCGGTGCCCGGAAACATTGATAACATCGTCAACCCGGCCCAGTATCCGGTAGTAACCGTCTTCGTCCCGTTTTACTCCATCCCCCGAAAAATAGAGGTTGTCGTAGTTGGAGAAGTAGGTTTGTTTAAAGCGTTCGTGGTCGCCATAAATGGTTCGCAACATACCGGGCCAGGGAAATTTAATGCATAGTATTCCCTCCACACTTCTACCGGCTAATTCTTTACCTTCATGGTCCACAATTACAGGTTGTATACCCGGCATGGGAAGGGTGGCAAACGAAGGTTTTGTTGGAATGATTCCCGCCAAAGGGCTGATGGCAATTCCACCGGTTTCGGTTTGCCACCATGTATCTACAATAGGGCAGCGGTTGTTGCCCACATGGTCGTGGTACCAGTGCCAGGCCATTTCGTTAATGGGTTCACCAACACTGCCCAATACTTTTAACGATGGCATGCCTTTGTTTTCTACAAACTGTTGCCCAAGTGCCATAAGTGCACGTATAGCGGTTGGAGCCGTATAAAACTGGTTTACGTTGTATTTATTCACAATGTCCCAATACCTTCCACCATCCGGGTAAGTAGGGATGCCCTCAAACATAAGGGAGGTGGCTCCATTTAGTAATGGACCGTATATGATGTAGGAGTGTCCGGTAATCCAGCCAATGTCGGCCGAACAGAAATAAACATCCCCATCGCTGTATTGAAAAACATTTTTAAAGGTATAGGCTGCATACACCATGTAGCCTCCTGTGGTATGTACTATGCCTTTGGGTTTACCGGTGGAGCCCGATGTGTATAAAATAAAAAGCATGTCCTCAGAGTCTACTTCTACGGCCTGATTTTCGTGGGATGCCGATTGCATCAAATCGCTCCAAAGGTGATCTCTTCCGGCCTTTACAGCTACTTTTTCGCGGGTACGTTCCACCATTACCACATGTTCAACGCTAGGGCAGGTTTCCAGTGCCTCGTCAACAATTTCCTTTATAGGGATGGTTTTGGATCCCCGGTATGCCCCATCTGAGGTAAGTACAATTTTGGCCTCTGCATCTATAATTCTATCGGCCAATGAGTTGGCACTAAATCCGGCAAAAACAATGGAGTGTACCGCTCCAATACGGGCACAGGCCAGCATGGATATTGCCAGCTCGGGAATCATGGGCATGTAAATGGCCACGCGGTCGCCTTTGCGTATGCCCATGCTTAGCAATACATTGGCAAATTTACATACCTCCCGGTACAATTCGTTGTACGTTAAAATGCGGTTTTGGTCGTTGGGGTCGTTAGGTTCCCAAATAATGGCCGGTTGATTGCCCCGCGTAAACAGGTTGCGTTCAAAAATATTTTCGGTTATATTCAGTTTCCCGTTTTTAAACCATTCAATGCGTGGCTCTCGGAAATCCCAATCCAATACTTTGTCCCATTTTTTGTGCCAGTAAAACTCGTGGGCAATTTGTTCCCAAAATTCGCGGGGATTAGCAACACTTTTCTGGTACTCGTGTATGTACCCTCCCAGTGTACTGATTTTATTTATCATGTAAAGCGGATTTAAAGTTAGTTCACCCAATAAAACGAATCTTATATGGAAATGTTCTAAATTAAACCGTAAAATATTGCAGTAGTGATGTGTTTGCGAATTTTTAGTGAATTCAGCAGAAACCGATAGGGAATTGCAGCATATAGAAGGAGCTATTCCTGCATTTCGCAAAACTCCACCGTAAACGTGGTACCTTCATTCAACGTGCTGTCAATTTGCAGTTTGCCATTGTTTTTGCGAATGATATCTTTACAAAGGGCAAGGCCAATACCGGTACCTTTTTCTTTTGCCGTTCCAAAGGTCGAAAAACTGTCGTTGGTGTTCAGCAACGATTCTATGGTGGTTTCATCCATTCCCACCCCGGTATCTTCCACCGATAAAATAAGCTTACGGTTCGCCTGGTACGCCGAAATGGTTACACTGCCGTTGTCAGGTGTGAACTTGAGTGCATTGCTTAAGAAATTGCGCAGAATGATGGAAAAGAAATTGGCATCCATTTGAAAAGTGCAGTTTTCTGCAATGTCTGTTACAATGTGTATGTTTTTGGTTTGCGCCCTATCGGCAAATAAGTCCACCACTTCTTCGACCAATTCATTTAAATCCAGTGTTTTAATGTAAGGTTTTGCCGTGCCGTTTTGCAGGTTGGTCCAAATTAGCAAGGTGTCTAAAAAGGAATAGTAATTATCGGCGCTGTGCAGCAGTTTATGCAATATACTTTCCAGGTAGGCCTTGTCCATGTCGTGGTAATTCTCGGTCAGTGTTTCCAGCAGGCCTAAAATTCCTGTAAACGGACTGCGCAAATCGTGTGATATTACAGAAAAGAATTTTTCTTTGGTTTTCATTACCTCCTGCAATTCCTTATTCTGTTTTTTTATAATGTTCTCCTTTTGTTTGGATTCTGTAATGTTTTCGAACGTAATAATATGGAGCACTTTTCCCTCTCGCTTAAGGGCGCTTACTTCTATGCTAACGTGCAGTGCTTCCTTATTGCTGTTAAGCAACATGGTTTCGTGCTTTACTTCTGAACTTTCATGTTCCTCCTGTCTTTTTTGCTTTTCAATAAGTTCTGTGATGAACGGCGAAAATGCCTGCTCATATTTTTCCTGAAGGATTTCATCTTTTTTAAGGCCAAAAAGCTGGCACAATTCTTTGTTTACATATACAATGTATTGCCCATCAATAACCATGTATGCATCGGTTGAGTGGTTAATGATCTGTTCGAAAAGAAGCTTTTCGTTGAGCAGGGAAGAAACGCTGGTGTGCTTATCCCGTAACTCTTTGGTATATACCCTGAAAATTTTTACAAAATGATGAAAGGTAAGCGTAAACAGGATAAATAAGACAATGGAATTTGCAACCGTAAATTTTTGCACGTGACTTAATGTAAATAACACCGGATGATGGGCATGAAACCACTCCAGAAAAACAAATTCAACAAATAACCAGGCAATTATGGGGAGATAGTACTGCCGCTGATGAAAAATGGTGATGGATACGCCAATGCCCAATAATAGAAAATAGGCTGCCAGAGTTTCTGGTCCAAACAGGTAAGAAAAAAGGCCAATGGTAATCGACATTCCAATAATATAGGTAAATGCGGCCCACTTAAACTTTCCTCCTTTCAGTAGTAAAAACGATACCAATGGAATAAAACCACTTAGGAAATTAATGATGGATGCATAGTTGGAGAGCGAAAACCCATCGAGCAGAAACCCTAACAGGGCATATCCCCAAAATAAGGTACCATATAAATTAATATGGTTCAGGTACTGTATGCCAATTCTGTCACGTGCCGTGGTAGAATCCGATATACCGGTATTTAAATAGTTTGTGAACATTTCCTTATTTTGTGTTTTCAATGCAAAAAAAGCACCGATAATTTGAATTCAAAAGTCAGGCCATTAAAGTTTAGTGGATAGAGATTCCTTCGTTTTGAATTAAAATTTACGTAAAGATAACATAAAATTAACAAAAAGTCCAAATTTATATACAGGCAGGTCGATTTTTTTGCATTTGTATACCTATGGTCTGAATTTCAACACGTTTTAAATACACGAAATTATTTACAGGTAAGCCAAAAATACGGGGATTAATTACCGCTCTGGATTTTAATATTAATTATATGTA
>JAUIMD010000256.1 GCA_030433225.1 Bacteroidia bacterium | reverse complement strand
AAGCCCGCCGTGTGGTAACCCTTGAGGACGGAAAAATCATAAGCGACCAGCAAAAAACATCCACCCCATGAGAGACTTAAAACTGGCCTGGCGAAATATATGGCGCAACAAACGACGCACCATCATTACAGTGGCTTCCATCTTTTTCGGGGTTATTTTAAGCACGTTAATGACTTCGATGCAGGAAGGAACCTACGCCAAAATGATTGACAATGTAGTGCGCTTTTACTCCGGTTACCTGCAGGTGCACCACCCCGATTACTGGGAGACAAAATCAATCGATGATTTATTTGTGCCTGACGACAGCCTGATGCAACAGCTTAGCAGTACAAAACACGTACAGGCCGCTATACCAAGGCTGGAGTCGTTTGCTCTTTTATCGTACAAACACAACACCAAAGGAGCCATGGTTATTGGGGTGGAACCTGAAAAAGAGAACCAACTTACCCAACTGAACCACTGGGTTAAGCAAGGCACCTACCTAACTGCAGGTGGCAATGGGATTTTGGTAGCCGTTAACCTGGCCAAGAACCTTGACGTTACCCTGGGAGATACCCTTGCCCTAATTGGCCAGGGTTACCATGGTATGAGCGCCAGTGGTTTATTTCCCGTGGTGGGAATTCTGGAATTTCCAACGCCCGCCATGAATAATTTTGGTGCATACATTTCCCTCTCCCGGGCGCAGGAGTTCTTCTCGGCTCCCGGTAGAATTTCTTCTCTGGTCATTAACGTAAGTGGATACGATGAGGTTACCCCTGTGAAACAATCACTGGTGCAGGCTTTGGGCCAATCCCTCTCCGTTATGACGTGGGACGAAATGGATCCCGTTACCAAACAAATGATAGAAAGTGACAAGGGGCAGGGCATCATTATGAAAAGTATTCTGTACATTTTGATTGGTTTCGGGGTATTTTCCACCATTTTAATGATGATTTCTGAACGCATGAAAGAGCTGGGCATTATGGTTGCTGTAGGCATGAAAAAGCTTCGCCTTGCCACCATTGTGTTTTACGAAACCATGCTTATTGCTTTGGTAGGGCTGGCTGCAGGTTTTATGGCCAGCATACCTATCATCCAGTTTTTCATTCGCAATCCGATACCGCTTACCGGCGAAACGGCAAAGGTTTATGAAGAATTTGGCCTTGAACCAGCCATTTATTTTGGCAGCGAGCTGTACATTTTTTTCAATCAACTGTGGATTATGCTGCTAATTTCCCTGCTTGTTTCCATTTACCCGGTATCCAAAATTTTACGCATTAATGTCACCAAAGCTTTACATGGATAGTATAGTTCATTTTTTCCGTACGCTTTCCATCCGCATGGGGTGGTTAATTCTGCTGCTAAGTTGCGCGAACGCTGCCCTTGCCCAGTTTGGCGATGAAGGAAAAAAAGTGGTTTTAAACGGCTACCTGGTCAATATGCAATCGGTTTCCATCAGCCGCGTGCCCGACTCCCTGAACCTTACCGGCAACGACGATCCCACTTTTTACAGTACCAACTTGTACTTCCAAAACCGCCTTAATGCTTATTGGTATGCCAGCCAATACCTTACCGTTTCGGCTCAAATGCGAAACCGCCTGCTCATTGGCGACCAGGTACGTTACGATGTTGCGGATCAGGTAAAAAACGGGTATGCCAGTGTAGGCAATTGGTGGAACCCGTCGTGGAACATTGCGGTAGGAAATGCCTACATCCTCAACCTTGCTTTCGACCGTATTTACATGGAATACAACCGTGCAAACTGGAACGTAACGCTTGGAAAACAACGCATCAACTGGGGAAAGACCTTTGCATTTAACCCCAACGATATGTTTAATACATACGCGTATTTCGACTTTGATTATGAAGAAAAGCCCGGCACCGATGCCATACGTGCCATGTATTATACCGGGGTGGCAAGTTCAGTTGAAGTAGCCGCCAACATTGACAGTGCCAACCAGGTATCCGCCGCCCTAAAATGGAATGCCAATGCCGCCAACTACGATTTTCAGGTATTGGGAGGTGTTTTAAAAGACCGGGATCTGGCTCTTGGATTTGGATGGTCGGGCTACATAGGCGGTGCCGGTTTTAGGGGTGAGTTGGGGTATTACCATCCGTTTACCAACTTTATGGATACGGCCGGGGTAGCCATGTTATCTACCGGGGTGGACTATAACATAAACGCCAAATGGATGGTGCAGGCAGAGGTAATGCTGGCAAAACTTGCACCAGGTGCCGCTCCACAATTTACTGATTTTTACCAACCTGCCCAGTCGGTGAAAGACCTGGCAACCTCCCCATTTCAACTACTGGGAAGCGTCATGTACCAGGCAAGCCCGTTATCTTCGCTGTCCATGGCGGCCATTTGGTATCCACATAAAAACATTCAGGGCATTTTTATAGGACCATCGTGGACCTATAGCCTTGCCAATAATTTTTCAGCTGCATTTTACTGGCAGTTTTTCCATGGAAAAATTCCGGATTCAGGCACAGGCACCAGCACTATGCAAACCGCCAATGCCGCTTTTCTTCGGTTAAAATACAGTTTTTAAGGCCGTTGTACATCCATCCTCCTTTTTTCCAGGGCTTTTGCCAGTGCTTTACGGCCAAAGGCTACCAGCTCGTCGCTTTTATGAAACTCAAAGGTAGAGCACAAAGTTTGCGGAATTTCCACCAGAAAATCAGGTGGATACTGGTGTATGTTCAATTTGCTTAATTGGTTTTGCATGACATCAATGATACCCGTGGTGGTAGCAAACAAACCGGGATAGTCCACCTTAACCACTTTTTCGGTGGTGGGAGGAAACCACTTGTTCAGCCATTCTTCATAAAACGCCTTTTCCCGTTGCGTTTGTTTCTTTTGCCCATTGGTTCCCCAAACGGTTTGCGGGTCAAAATCAGCCACATGGGCATTCAGGTTTACGGCAATCAGCACCTCATTTCCGCTACGCTTTACACGGTTTAAGGGGATGGGATTTATCACGCCGCCATCGTGCAGATACCGGCCATTAATGGCATGCGGATGAATTACATTAGGGATGGAAACGGATGCCCGAACGGCATCTAACAACGGTCCACGGGTAAACACCACCTCTTCACGTGCCGCCACATCGGTGGCAATAATGCTAAAAGGGATGGGCAATTCTTCGATGCGGTAACCTTTCAGCCACTTTTCAAGGTGCGTGAATACTTTTTTGGCCTTCAGCAAGCCTTTTCCCGAGATGGAAAAATCCATCATTTGAAACACATCAAATTGTTTTAACTCCTTTACCCAGCCCGCATAGGCATTCAGATTCCCGGTAAGGTACAAAGCACCAATTAATGCCCCAATAGAAGTGCCTGCTATTGAGGTAATTTGAAAGCCGCGGGCCTCCAGCTCCTGAATTACACCAATTTGAGTGATGCCCCGTGCGCCACCGCTTGACAACACAAGGGCAACGTTTATATGATTGGTTGTTGGTTCCATTCTATTTTATTGCCATTTAGCGTTTAGTACGCCTTGTTGTTTTTACCTGCATTCTTCTGTTCGAAAGAAAGGCAAACCTTTAATTTTTTAGTATTTTGTGGCCACAAACACAAGCCTATGATAAAGATATATCACAACAACCGATGCTCAAAATCCAGAGCAGGATTAAAATTTTTGGAAGATGCAGGAGTTCAGGTAACCGTTGTAAACTACCTTACAGAAACCCCGTTTACCCAAAACTCGCTTAAACTGCTAATTTCCAAAATTGGAATGAAACCGGAAGCATTAATTCGCAAGCACGAGGATGTGTATAAAATGTATTATAAAGGGAAAACCCTCACAGACGACGAGTGGATTTCCATTATCGTGGAGCACCCAAAACTGTTGCATCGGCCTATCGTAGAGAATGGTTTGCAAGCGGTATGGGCGCAACCACCTGAAAAGGTACTTGAAATATTATAACACAAATGCCGGTTGTATCATGCAAACCGGCATTTTTGTTATTGTGTATATAAGAAGCGTTTTATTTTTTGTGTAGCTGTTTTTTGAAAAGGATCGGGCTGAGCAATTACAAGCTGTACCTGCGAAAACTTATTGACCCGTGCATTGAGATAGGCCTTTAATTCCAGTGCCAATTCATCCATTTTAGCATCCCACTCTTCCTTTTTGTGCTCCCATTCGTCTTTCAGAATTTTGAACTGGTTTTCAAGTTCTTCCTTATTAAAATACACCATAGCAACCAATTTACCCTTTTTCTCCACCACAAGTGATTCTACCACAAACCGGAAATTATTGATAACTGATTCTATTTCTTCGGGATAAATGTTTTCGCCGCTGGCACCTATAATTACATTTTTACTGCGCCCTTTAATAAACAAAAAACCTTTTTTATTGAATGTACCCAAATCCC
>JAUIMD010000255.1 GCA_030433225.1 Bacteroidia bacterium | reverse complement strand
CCTCGCACCCCTGGGAAGACTGGGCCGAAACCTGGGCCCATTACATGCACATACTTGACGCCGAAGAAACGGCCCACAACTTTGGTTTAAACGGACAGCCCGGCCTTACCCATGCCAGGCACATGCAAATTAGCTCCATCAATCCATACCACAGCAACGTTCCTTTCAAAAGCATTCTTGATGGGGTATCCCCACTGTTTTATGCGGTAAACAGCATCAACCGTTCCATGGGTATTTCAGACGTATATCCCTTTGTTATTTCCCCCGCAGTAGAAAGTAAACTGGAATTTATCCACCAAATTGTGAAATCCTATTCCACACTTGGTACTCAACCGTACTAAATGCTCCAATTTTGTAGAGAATATCAACAGTAACATGAGGATTCCACAGCTACACCCCCTATGCACAAACGTAAACAAAGGTTAAAGGTATTTATTTAAAGTACTGCAAAAAAGCTATTTAGCATATTCCCAATTGCACATTAACCGCTTACGGCACATTTTTCTCACTTGTTTGGGCGAAGTCAAACATTTAAATACAATTGAATTATGAAGAGGAAAATGAAGTATGCAATTGCGTTGTTTTGCCTGGCAATGGCGGCCCCACTGGCCATTATGGCCAACCCCATTAGTACAGGGGTGTACGAAAATGAAGCAACAGAAGTAACCTACCAGGAAGTTGCCACCGACCAGATTCCGGAGCAAATTGCAACCACCATTAGCGAGAAATTTACCGATTACAGTATTGACAAATTTTATGCAGGAAGTGATGAAACATTTAAAGTTGAAATTAGCAAGGGTGACGAGAAATGGGCAGTCTTCTTCGATTCAGAAGGAAAGTTTTCGAAGAAAGAGGATTTATCGGTGGATACAACACAAGAAACAGCAATATCGGAATAATTGCCACTACCAGCCACTTGAGTTGCAAAGCGAAATAGGATAACTGAAGTAGGGTAACTTTGGTAAAACCATATAACGGCTCTGTGGTAGCATTAAAACCTCTGTCCATACCTGTGTGGATGGGGGTTTTTCATTTAACATACCTCGTTGCCAATTGAAAATGCTGCCGATTTACTACAAAAACATAATTATTAATTCATAAACATAACAACATTGATTTGCCCTGCACAATTTGTAGAAATTCTCTACACACAAATGTCGAATCCACACCCAAAAAAACAGCAGGCCTAAGCGGTTACATCTTTCTCCACCAGGCTATCCTTCACATTTAAAATCACTTACAAAAAAGCTTCTCTCATTTAAAAAGTGTGGCACAAAATTCTCATATAAAATGGCAAAACACACTATAAAAAGAACAATATGAATCCTCCAACACTCACAGCAACGGACAAATTGTGGGAGCAGCTCAATGAGATGGTGCTGAGTTTCGGACAAAGCATGGAGCTTGCGCATGAGCAATCCGATGAAAAGCAGCATAGTGAGGTAGCCTACCAGGAAATAGAGCTTACCGAAGCACCCTCCGTCATAAAAAGTGTGCTGTCAAATGGTTTCCATCGCTATAAAAGCTTAAAATATTTTGTTGGAAACAATGGTTCGTATAAGGTGGTGGCGAGTAACGATCATGAAAAATGCTCCATTTATTTTGAGCGCTAGAAAAAAGCATATTCCCAAGATTTACAGGTAAATCACACATACCTGGGTAATAGATACCAAAAATATAAACACGGTAGAGGTATCCAAAGCCACTGAAATGAGTCCCTTTCATTTTGGTGGCTTTTTAATTTTCAAACACCCGAAAACAGAGTTGTGTTGTGCAATTGCACCTTTATTCCTAAATTAGATGGTTCAATAATACTGCGTTTTTTATGGCGAACATATTAGTTATTGATGATGATGTAACCTTTTGCCTGATGCTGAAAACCTATCTGGAGAAACAAAATCACCAGGTAAAATCCATATTTAACCCCAGGGAGGTAAAAGGCCTGATCCAGCAAAAGTTTTATGAAGTAGTGCTTACCGATTTGCACCTTCCACATATGGATGGAATGGATGTGATAAGCCTGATTAAAAAGCTTTCGCCCAATACGCAGATTATTATGATGACCAGCTATGCGAATTTCAGTACAGCCATACGGTCAATTAAGGAAGGTGCTTTTAACTACATTCCCAAACCCTTTTTGCCCGACGAAGTGCTCAAACTGATTAATGAAGCCATTGAACTGGTGAACCGCAGTCAGCAAGCCTCAGGAGGTAAACCGCACGCATCCAACCTGTTTATTGAGGGGGACAGCTCAGCCTCTAAACGATTGAAACGTTACATCGATTTGGTGGCTCCTACTCCCATGTCGGTGTTAATTATTGGCGACAGTGGTACCGGTAAGGAGTGGGTGGCTCGTACCATTCACAACAAAAGCGAAAGAAAAGACAAGCCCTTTGTTGCGGTGGACTGTGGGGCCATCCCTAAAGACCTTGTTGCCAGTGAGTTTTTCGGACATGTAAAAGGCTCATTTACCGGGGCAATTTCCGACAAAAAAGGGCACCTGGAAACCGCCAATGGTGGAACCATTTTTCTGGATGAAGTAGGCAATCTATCGTACGATTCGCAGGTGCAGTTGCTGCGAAGCATTCAGGAGCGGGTGATAAAACCGGTAGGCAGCAACACAGAGGTGAAAATTAATGTACGCATTATTGCCGCCACCAACGAGGACCTGAGAAAAGCCACGGCATCAGGTGACTTTAGAGAGGATCTTTTCCATCGTTTAAACGAGTTTATGATTGAAGTGCCCCCATTGCGCGATCGCCAACAGGACATTTTACTTTTTGCCAACCATTTTTTGACGGAAGCCAACCAGGTGCTGCAACGGGAAGTATCCGGTTTTAACGAAGAAGTGCAACATGCCTTCATCCATTACAAGTGGCCGGGTAATTTAAGGGAAATGATGAATGTGGTAAAACGGGCCACCCTGCTTTCGGAAGGGACAACCATTACAAAAGAGGATATTCCGCGGGAACTTTATGAGAAATCGCAGGAAGATTCTGCCATGGCGCTTTACAACAGTGAAGCCAATGAAAAAAACCGCATTATAAAGGCTTTGGAGCAGTGCAATTTTAATAAGAGTAAGGCGGCAAAAATGTTACAGGTGGACCGTAAAACCCTGTACAATAAATTAGAACTTTACCACATTGATGCGGCTGCGTTAAAAAAGAGCCATAAAAATTAGCTTCCTACAATTGTACCCCCTCATCCCTGCATATGGCTTCAATAAGCCGTTGCATGCCCTCTATCCCACGTGTAGTTAGCTGCAGGTATTCGGCCTCCTCCTCTTTTGAGGGATGGGTGTTTTCAAGTTGCATAAAAATTTCGATTAATTCGGTGGCCTGTAACTGATGCAATATGTTCAACATTTTATGGGCCAACTCCCTTATTTTAACGGTATTTTTTTGGGCATTATAATCCGCCAGCAAGGCCAGATGTTCCAGGCTATTGGTGGTGTACGACACCAAAAAGTGGTGCAGGTTTTCAGTTCCTTCGCCTAAAAACTTCTTAATGTTATCCAGCCGATACGCAGGGGTAGTCTCCGTATTTTCCAGGTCCGTTAGCCCGCTACCAGCCCTTATTTCGTCCACATGCAGGCGCAACATATTCAAGAGCAATGCCGGCTCAAAAGGTTTTTGCACGTAGCCCAAAAACTGATCATTCAACTGTTTCCCGCCAAACGCATCTTTCCCCGACATTAAAATAGCCGGCAAAGGTTCGGCGGTCTTTTCCATCAATTGAGCATGTAAATCCGGCCCCTCTATACCCGGCATTTGCAGGTCGGTTATCAGCACCTGTGCATCCCCTTTACGGTAAGTTTGCAATGCTTTTTCCGGATTGTTGTACGCGTGCACTTCCATACCTTCAGCATTCAGTACTGCCTCAACCATTTCCAGCATCTGTGCATCATCGTCCACCAGCAACACGTTTATACCGGCCAGTTCTTTTTTACTATTCCCCGGTACGATGCGTTGGTTTTCTAAGGTTTGTACAGCAGGTATTTCGGTGGTATGGCTAAAGGGAAGGTATGCTTTAAAATGGCTGCCAGCCCCTACCTCACTGGCAATTTTCACCTCACCTTGCAAAAGCTGCACCAGTTTATACGTTATGGCCAGTCCTAAACCGGTTCCTTCAAACTTCTGATTGTCGGCCTTACCACGGGTAAATTCTTCAAATATGTGAGGCAGGTCCTCGGCATCAATTCCCACCCCAGTATCAATTACCTCAAATTTAACGATGTCTTTAAATTTATCATGCGATTTCAGGGTTATGCGAAACTCCACCGAACCTTCCCGGGTAAACTTAATGGCATTTGACAGCAGGTTCACCAAAATCTGGGTTACCCGCACAGGATCGCCC
>JAUIMD010000254.1 GCA_030433225.1 Bacteroidia bacterium | reverse complement strand
TTTGGCGGCACACTTATCAGAGTCTATCACGGCAAATTTCTTGGCGGTGCATTTCTCAAATTCATCTATGATCTATTCCAGTTTGTGGGACCGATTCTTCTGGACAAGCTGATCAAGTTCATCAATGACCGCGAGCAGCATATCATCTTTGGACTCATCCTAACACTCCTGTTATTCATTAGCTCCCTCATTCAATCCTTCGTTCACCAGCACTACTTCCTCTCCTCCAAGGTTAACCCGTGATGAGTCGCCGAGGTATTTTAATTTTCCACCCGTTTTGTTCAGAAACAGGCCTGTACTAAAGGCGTAATTGGGCGAAAAATAATAATCGCCATTCAGACCGAATTTAAACCCGGCTACGGCACCTGCGTTTTCTATATTCTCATCGCGGGTACTCATCCAGTTTATGGTAGGGGCAGCAATAAACCCAAGCGCCATTTTGCGGGGCGATTCATTTTGTGCTGTCAACGAAAGGCTGAAGAGTATCATACATGCCAAAACGCCTAATTTCAGAGTGAAGTGTTTCATTTATTTTGTAAGGATTAAATTCGTTTGGAACCGTTACTATTCTATTCGGTGCAAAAATAAGTCAATATAAATGGAAATTAAATGGATGGAACAAACTTTCCTTAAAAGGTCAAAAGGAACCGCTCGAAAGCAATTGTTTAACAATGGGGTCCAAAAATTTCGGATCAAATTTTTTAGCCACAATTTTTTTATCCGCATCTAATAAATACAGCATGGGGGTAGATGCTACGTCGTATACCTGCTTCACCTGTGATTGGTGATGTTTGTCGTACACATGTATCCAATGGTATAAATTATGCTCAAAAATAAAATCGTTCCACTCTTTCGTCTCCTCCTGGGTATATACCGCAAAAACGCGCAGCACATTGGACGGATATTGTTTGCTTACCTCCTGAATTAAGGGGATGGCCTGTTGGCAGTGATAGCATCCGGGTTCCCAGAAAAAAACCAGGGTATAGTTCGCTTTTACATCGCTGAGCGACACAAAGCCTTCTTCTTCGTTCAGGCTAAGCAGGGTTATGTCAGGGGCTGTGTTGCCAATCAAAATGGGCTCAGCTTTGTTGACAAGTTCCTGCAGTTTGTCGGTGAATGCAGCATTGGTCCAACCGGCTTTTCCACTTAGGTAATAGCGTTTGGATATGGCTACCTGCATTTTATCCATGCCCATAATTTTGCTTTGCGAGGCAAAACTAAAAACGTGGTTGCAAACCTGTTTAAAAACCTCGTTGTTTGCCATGGAGGCATCCACAACTTTTACGGCATATTTTACCAGCGAGTCCGGCATGGGATCCACAATTTCGTTCAGGTACACCTCCAGTTGATTTATGAGAAAAGGGGTATTCACGATACGCGCATCGCTAAAGTTTACATGGTCGAAAAAATGATTTTTCATGTAAAAACGTTGTTCGTCTGCCGACAAAACCTTGGGGGCATTTACCGGGGTAAGTACAGCAAAAATTCCCCCCAAAAGTGTACCGCTAAACCGTTGTGCATTGGTGGTAAAATAGGTGCGAACATCCGCATTCAATGCATCAAGCTCATGCCTTATCATCAAAACGCTATCGGGGTATTTAGCATGTGCTTTGTAGCGGGCAACTGCCGTTTCGCGCTTTTGGTGCATGGCGCGCATAAAGCTGCTGTACTCCGAGAAAACTTCAGACTGACGGCTGCCTTTAACCTGCGCATCAACGGATGCCCCAACCTTTAAGTGAATGCTCAGGGGGCTTTCATCCGCTACCAGAAAGTCGGACTTTGAAACCTCAGTAAAAATAAGGGCATACAAGCCGGGAGCCAGGGTTTCTTTGGTTTTTGCACGCATGCTTTGGCCCGGGGTGCAAAGAAAGGTGTCTACCGGAAACAGCGATTTTCCGTAATAGCGGGCCAGAATGCAGGATTCGCTCAGGCAGGAATCGGAAGTGATTTTAATTTCCTGTGCAGGTGCCCCGAGGTAAAGTATTAAAAAGAGGGCAAGCAGTATTTTTTCTGCATGGCCGGGCTTAGCCAGGCATAAAAGTGTTGTGCGCCTTTGGTGTTGTTGGTTCATGTGTGTTGTTTTATTCAAAGCGTTTTCCCCACCACAATTTTAGGCGGTCGAGAATGGTTTTTTCGGCCGCGTTTTTTCCGGGCCGATAAAAGCGTTGCTTGCTTATTTTATCAGGAACAAATTGTTGCTCTGCAAAATTGTTTTCATAAGCATGCGCATATTTATACCCTTTTCCGTAGTCAAAATCCTTCATGAGTTTGGTAGGGGCATTGCGCAAATGCAAGGGAACGGGTAGGTTGCCGGTTTTGCGCACCTCTGCCTGGGCTGCGTTAATGGCCTCGTAGGCGGAGTTGCTCTTGGGGCTGGTGGCCAGGTAAAGGGTCACTTCCGACAAAATAATTCGCCCCTCGGGCCATCCTACCTTGTGTATGGAATCGAAACAGGTGTTGGCCAGCAACAGGGCATTGGGATTGGCCAATCCGATATCTTCGGCTGCCAGAATGACCAGCCTGCGAGCAATAAAGCGCGGGTCTTCACCTCCCTCTACCATGCGGGCAAGCCAATATACTGCTGCGTCAGGGTCCGATCCGCGTACCGATTTAATAAACGCCGAAATAATGTCGTAATGCATTTCGCCGTTTTTATCATACGCAGATGGGTTTTCCTGCAAACGATTGGTCACCACCTCATTCGTAATGTGCACTTCATTGGCATTGTCGGCATTCACAACCAATTCAAGAATGTTCAGAAGTTTTCGTGCATCTCCACCGGCAAAACGCAGCAAGGCCTCTGTTTCCTCCACGTGGATGGAACGCAATTTCAGGTCTGCATCATGTGCCAGGGCATGTTGCATAAGTTGTACCAAATCCTGCTCCTCCAAATGTTTTAAGGTGTACACCTGGCAACGGGAGAGTAAGGGCGAAATGACCTCAAAAGACGGATTTTCGGTAGTAGCACCAATTAAAGTTACTACTCCCTGCTCAATAGCCCCCAGCAACGAGTCTTGCTGCGACTTTGAAAACCGATGAATTTCATCGATAAAAAGAATGGGATTGGGCTTTGAAAAAAAGCTCGAATTTTTGGCTTTGCTGATAACCTCCCTAACGTCCTTCACTCCCGAGCTAATGGCGCTTAAGGTATAAAAAGGGCGTTCAAGTTGGGCGGCCACAATTTTGGCCAACGTGGTTTTTCCAACGCCCGGAGGTCCCCATAAAATAAAGGAAGAAATACTGCCGGTTTCAATCATTTTTTGCAAAACCGCGCCCTCACCCACCAAATGTTTTTGTCCGATGTAGTCATGTAATGAGGTTGGGCGCAGCCTTTCGGCCAACGGTATGCTTGACTTGGTGTGTTGCATGCCTGCAAAAATATACTTTTAAAATCAAGTTCCACAAAAAGCAACCCTTGCAGAATACCGTTGTTGGCTGACACCCATGCCGTGCATTTGGCGGATATGTTAACAAGGCCTTGCCGGTTTTTAATTTTCTTTACTACATTTGTTCTTAACTCGTTAAGAGGAGTGCGTTTTGTATACCAATTGCCCAAAGCAATGGTTTTAAACGTTGAATACCACACACAATACAAGGAATATTAGTTTAATCTGCGATTTTTTCGCCTTAACTCTACGAAAGATGAAGCACTATATTGTTGCCGGTTTATGCCTGTTTAGTGTGCTGTGTGTGCAAGCCCGGGATAAAGTTATCCGGCCGGGTAAAATAATAACGGTTACTCAAGATACCATTTCAGGCCTTTTAGATATTTCCTCTGATTTTAACTTTAAAGTTTTTTACAAAACAGACCCCACCAAACTCGGATTTAAAAGAATTAAAAGCCGTGAGGTGGTAAAGGTAATGTACGATGATAAGGTTTTTGAACGCATTCCTTTTAAAACAGAACAAATATTGGCGCTTAAAATTGTAGCGGGCAAGGTGGATTTGTATGCTGATTTTCTTCCGGGCATTACTCCGGGAAACAACAGCAGCATGTTTTCTGCCGTACAAACCAGCAAAACCCGAAAAGTGTATTATCTGGTGCATCAAAATCAAACCCATGAGGTGAGTCCCCGAAACTATATGGAGACCCTGAAAACCGTTTTTGCAGATAAACCTGAGCTGTATGGCGAATTTCAGGACCTGACCTATGCAGAGGTTTTTAATAACTTACCCGTATTGACGCTGAAATTCAATCAATTGTAAAGCGTTATTGCCAGTTGAAGTACAAAGGTGCGATTGCTTTAAACTGAAAAAAATTACACCACGTCATTCCGCAAAATTGTTATCTTTGTCACCCTCAAAAAAAGGATAATACCAAATGATAAAAATAACATTTCCAGATAACAGCGTTCGGGAATATGA
>JAUIMD010000253.1 GCA_030433225.1 Bacteroidia bacterium | reverse complement strand
AACTCCGCAGATGGGCAGTTCCTTTTCTGTACAATTGCCAGCGAATTCATTCCCTTGAAATCCCGGAAGGATTACCCCTGCAATTTGTGCTGGCTTTGCTCACTGAGCATAAACGTACCTGCTTGACCGTTTGATGACAATCCCCAACGCTTTAAAATCGGTAACTCCAATTGGGGCTCGCGGTATTCATCTGGCGACATGATGGGGATGCTGTAAATGATTGGATAATAGCGGTTGCAGGTAAGGCACACAAATACCCCTTCATAAATTTCTTCGTTTGCTCCTTCGTTAAAAACTGTAAGGCTTAAATCGCTTTTATCAAAAGGGCAGCATATTTTTTTCAATAAAGATCGTTGCATGTTATATAGCTTTAATTTTTTGTAATTCGTTGATGTAGTGTATTACAGCAGCAGCCGGATTTTCCGCATCTAAAATGCCGGAGATTATCGCGACGCCATCAAAATCCAAACCTTTTAACTGGTGTACATTGTCGGGCTGAATTCCACCAGACAGGAAAATGGGTAAATTGGTAAAGTTGCGTGCTGCGGCAATGCTTTGTGGACTAACCAGTTCACAGCTTGTAACCGATGACGATGGAAATACCGCACAAAAACTGATGTAGCTTAGTTGCTGTTCGTCTGCCCACTGAATTTTTTCGGGTGCATTGCCTACTGTAATGCCAACCAGTTTTCCTTTTAGTTTTTGTTGGATGGCGGGGAAGTCGTCAGGAATTTCGTCAAAGTGTACCCCATCAAGGTTCGCACTTAACGCCAGATGCCAAGCATGATGCATTAAAACCGGCACATCAAAAGGTTGGCAGATTACTGTTATTTGTTGGAGAAATTGCAGCTTTTGTTGTTGGGTTATAGAATTTTCCCAATGATCCCAAACCTGTACAATGTTCAAGCCTCCCTGCAATGCGCTGGTAAGTTGCGCCATGAGTTGCTCCCAGTTTCGGGTAGGATCTATGACCAGGTACACCCCCTTAAGTTTTGTTATTGCCATCCTCTAGAAATTGCGTTGTAAAATGCTGCCCAATAGGGGTCCGTTCCATCAAAATGAAACGGTTTAGTTTGGCCGTTTTCAATCACCGTTTGGTCGGTGTTCTTTGTGAAGGTGCCGATGGATGTTGCCGGTATATCTGCTTCACCCAATGCGCTAATCAGTTGGGATTCACTTTCGGGGGCAACGGCCATAAGCATACTTCCGGCGCCAATAGACAGCAGCGGATCGATTTGAAACAGGTCCGCGACTTGCCGCACCTCATCTTCCACCGGAATGGCGTTTTTATCCACCTGAAATCCAAATTTTGAGGCTGTGGCCATTTCTGCAACGGCACCTAAAATACCCCCCTCGGTAACATCGTGCATCGCGTGAAGAGTTTGGCCGGGAGAAAGTGTTTGCATGGCCATGGCACTTTCAGGTAAAACCGAAAGTTTCCAGAAATTTTGTGCGGCTTTTTGCCAGAGGCTGTCTCCTAGTTTTTTACGCACGGTTTGTGGAAAGGCACGTGCGAGCAATGCCGTGGACGATAAGGCTGCCGATTTGGTCATGATTATCCTATCGCCTGCCTTTGCACCCGAACTGCTTAAAAGTTGGTTTTTAGGAGCCGTTAAAAACATAGTTCCTCCGCCCGCAATGGTCGCATTTATGCCGGGAATTTGGCCTGTGTGTCCACCGGTAATGGCGATATCGTGTTGTTTGCACAGGTGATGCATACATTGCCAGTAGGTATTAAAATCGGTACGCGACAATGCTTCCGGAAGGTTCAAAACAAACTGTGCATATTGGGGCGGAAATCCGGTGGTGCACATATCGTTGGCCAGCAAATGCACCGAAAGCCAGGCAGAAACTTCCATGCCCAGACTGGGAATAATGGAAAGCGGGTCACTGGAAACGGCCAGTGCATTTCCACCCCCTAAATCAATTAGGGCAGTGTCTACTCCAAAGGCCGGCCCCTGAAGAATCTCCGGGCGGGTAGCTCCACAACTGTGCTCCAAATCCTCTTTAAAAATTTGCACACTTACTTTGCCATTGTTTCCCTCAAAAGCACCCATTATACGTCGTTCAGCTTTACATGAAAACCAAAAAAGTCGCCAAAGGGTACCTGCCACTGTTGTTTCGGGAACCATTTGGGCAGGCCGGTGGCGTTCCACTCAATGGTGTAATCGCGGTCAGGCAGGGCTTTAGCCACAAGTGCTGAAAGGGTTTTGGGCGTATAAAAGTTGGCGGTAACGTAGTAATTGTTTTTTCCAACGGACTGTTGCACCCGACGCCGGATTAGCTTAGGGGTATTGCGGTTCATCATGCCAAAAATAATGCCGTATTTGCCTACCCGTACTGCTTCGCGAATTACCTGCACCGGGTTTTTGTAATACTCAAAAGTGGTTACAAACGCCAGTGCATCAAAGGTATGGTCTTTAAAGGGCATGTGATGAGAGTCGGCCAACACAAGGTCGCCGCTAAAAAGCTGCCGGCCCTGTGCCAGCATAAACGGAGAAATGTCTCCACCGGTGGCTTCAATGCCAATTTCGTGCCACCAACGGGTAAAGCGCGTGGTTCCGCATCCGAATTCGAGCAGGGTTTTTACGCGGGTGTCTGCTTTTATCAGTCCTTCCAGTGTTTTTTTCTGCCAAACCTCCTGTCGTTTATACGGACCTTCATAATATTGTTCGTAGTGGTCGGTATCGTCGCGGTTAAAAAACCATTCCTTCCTCCCTTGCCAATTGCGCAATTCGCCATCATTGGCCAATTCAAATTTTTGTTTGGTGGCTATTTTCCCCATGCCTTTTGCGGATTAAATTGTAAAAAATGATACAGGGGGAAATAAAAGAAGTGAACTACAATCCCTTCGCTGGCATTATCCAGATCAGGTATTTGGGTATAATCTCAGCCTTTCAGCACCCCACTGTATTGGGGCAAAAGTAGCAAAACATTTGGGTTTTAGGCAGGACGAAAGAAGAGATTTCAGGATACCTTATCTGCCTCCGGCCACTTCACTAATTTAAAGGGTTGAATGTAGGGTTATTCCATAATTTTTGTTGCTCGAATATTGGTAACATAATCTTTAATGGTGAAGATTGCCTCCTCTGAAAGCTGCAGTGCAAATTCGGGATAATCCGGGAGTAGGATTTCATACATAACATAGGCATCTAACATTTCCTGATCCAATGCGGTGCCTAGGGTTTTAAAAACCGGCAACTTCTGGTATGTTTCATCTTCTAAAGCAAGCGCTAAAGCAACCAGGCATTCTTTTTCCTCGGTCATGGAATAAGAAAAACCCTCAACCCCCATGGCAGCTTTATACCCTGGCTCATATTGCCAAACCGCTTTGTAGAGTCCGTACCCGAGCCACACTTCATCCACTTCCACTTTAATGGTATTTTTTGCCACACTGTCTATTTTTATTTGTGGATGAAAAGTCCAGGTGCCGGCATTGAGTTGACTTTTATTGTAAATCTCTGCCATGGAAGCTTTGATGCGCGGATTGTTACGGTTTAAGACCATCGCAAGCGTGATTTCTTCTACGGCTTTATCCAACACTCCCTGATGTTTGTAGATATCTGCAAGAAACCAGTGCGCCATATAATCGATAAAATTGGCTTCAATTGCCTTTTTATAATAGAGAACGGCACTTCCATAATCCTGCTCCATGCCATAGGTTTGCGCAATGTAGGTGAGCACTTTGTGGTAGGATGAATCTCTTTGGTACACTTCCAGATAAAACTTTCGGGCATCCGAAGTCTCCAGTTTTTGGAAATGTTGCTCTGCTTTTTTGAGCAATGCTTCTGCCTTTTTATCCGTTTCATACCTATAGCTCACGAATTGTCCATTTTCGAATTCCCGATAATAGTTATGTATCAATAATTTATCCGACCTGTCGGGTGGGAGGAGTTTATTTTCCAGTGCAGAAATCTCATACGTAAGGTTTGACTTTTCCATGATGGTGTAAATTTCATCAGGGGTATGAAATTCCTGTGCAATTACTTTTATTGCCAAGATAGACAGGATGGCGAAAACGGCACTACTTTTTTTCAGCATAACGTTTGGTGTTTAATGGAGAACCGCTTTTAACCGGAAGCGATGGCAGGTTGCATAAGTGGTTCAAAAAAAAAATAACATTAAAGATAACCATTGGATTGATTATTCAATGTTTTAAACCGGGGAAGTTTTTACTGTTCGTGTATTCGTTTGGTAACTGGCCCAGAATGGCTTAGAATAAGGCCATTACACCAGGTAAATGATTTAGGCCACACAACGGTAAAAAAAGCCGGAAGCATGGCTCCCGGCTTTCTGAAGGTTTACTTCTTTTTGGGTCGGTCGTATTTGCAGCAACCCGGTAGTGCTTTGTACACTTCATCTTTGGCCTTTACGTTATTC
>JAUIMD010000252.1 GCA_030433225.1 Bacteroidia bacterium | reverse complement strand
CGTACTGTTCATCTTTTTTAATACCTTCAAACTCCACAGGTTTCCACACTTCGTCCCATAGTTGATCTTTTTTCATAATCAATTTTTAAGTCCGATTAACTATGTATGTGCTGTGAGTGTACGGCAAATAAACAAAATTTTTCTTACATTTAACCTATAACTCAAATTATTTTTACACATGACCGAGAAGTTGCTACAGTTCCTCTGGCAATTCAAACTCATACCATTCAAACAATTAAGCTCCGACACCGGCGAACCTATTGAGATAATTGACCCGGGACAACTCAATTTTAATGCTGGTCCGGACTTTTTTAATGCCAAGGTGAAATTAAATAATACCGTGTGGGCCGGCAATGTTGAAATGCACCTGAAGTCCAGTGGGTGGAAACAGCACAAGCACCATACCGATGCGGCCTATAACAATGTTATTTTACACGTAGTGCTGGAAAATGATGACACCACAATTAACCAGGCAGGCGAACGGGTTGCAACGGTAGAGGTACGCATCCCTGAGCACATCCGGCAAAACATCCATCAGCTTACAAACAATGTTTCGTGGCTTAAATGCAGTGCATCCATCCACAAAGTAGATGGCTTTTTTATAGGACAATGCCTGGACGGACTGTCGGTTGAACGCCTGTTATACAAACAGAAACAGGTGGAAGAACATTGGCGCTTGAGCAATAAAAACTGGGAGCAGGCATGCTATGTACAATTGGCACGAAATTTTGGATTTAACATTAATGCCGAACCTTTTATGCAGTTGGCACAAAAAATACCGCATACTCTGCTTATGCAATACAGCAACCGGCAGGATAGCATGGAGGCGCTTCTACTGGGGACAGCCGGTTTTTTGGATGAACTGCTAAATGAAGATGCCTACTACCAGGCGCTTTCCACTCAGTTTCGGCATTTACAGCACAAACACGGTATTTTACCCCTGGAAAAGCACGTTTGGAAATTTGCAAAAACAAGGCCCACCAACTTCCCTACCCTACGCATTTCGCAATTTGCCCGGCTCTACTTCAGGCACAAAAATCTGTTTTCTCACCTACTCGAATGCCGTACAACAAAGGATGTGCAGCAGCTTTTTGCGACCGAGGCATCCACATATTGGAATACCCACTACCGCTTTAATGCCCGTTCAAAAAACCAAACAAAAAAGCTGGGTACACATGCAATAAACGGCATTCTTATTAACTCGGTTGTTCCCATGTTGTTTTGTTACGGTAAATTGAGAAGCAACAGTTTATTATGTGAGCGGGCTTTACTATTTTTGGAGAATCTTAACGCAGAATCCAACCGTAAAATCAGGGACTGGGCATCCTTTCAGGTATGTCCTAAAAATGCCCGCGATTCACAGGCACTGCTGCATTTAAGAAGTTTTTACTGCGATCAGAAAAAATGCCTGCAATGTAAAATAGGCCTGAAAGTTTTGACCACAAATAATACCCTGAATTGAAAAACGATTTTTTGCACAACATCCAAATTAAAAACCTTACCATTGCTGCCGTACTGGTTGTTGTACTGGTAAGTGCCGGGGTAATCGGCTATTCGTACCTGGAAGATTTATCGTTGCTGGACGCGATTTACATGACTGTAATTACCATTACAACAGTGGGGTTCAGGGAAATGTCGCCCATGTCGGATTACGGCAAAATGTTTACCATTTTCCTTATTGTTTTCAGCTTTGGTATTATTGGATATACCTTATCTAACTTTTCCCGTTTGGTACTGGATGGATATTTTAAGCAAAGATTAAAAGATTATAACGTTAAAAAGAAGATCGTGAAATTAAAAGACCATGTAATTGTTTGTGGTTATGGACGTAACGGATACCAGGCATGTGAAGAACTGGCCGACCATAACATTGATTTTATCGTAATAGAAAAACGCGATCATGTGGTGGAGCGCATCAGAGAAGTGCCCGGAAGGTTGTTTATCCAGGGCGACGCCTCCAGCGAAATTGTGCTGAATGAAGCGCAAATTATGAAGGCCCGGGCATTGATTACCGCCCTGCCTAACGATGCCGACAACATTTACGTGGTACTTACTGCCAGAGAATTAAACCCGAACTTAAAAATTATTAGCCGTGCCTCCGAATTTCGATCGGACATGAAGCTGCGAAGAGCCGGAGCGGATAACGTAATAATGCCCGACCGAATAGGCGGACAGCGCATGGCCAAACTGGTAGCCCAACCGGATGTGGTGGAGTTTTGGGAGTACATTTTGCTACAAAGAGCAAAAGACGTTAACCTGGAAATGGTACTGTGCGAAAACCTGAATCCTGAACACGAAAACACCCTGAAAAGCATGAATTTAAGGGAAAAAACCGGCGCCAATATTGTGGGAATAAAACGCAACGATGGCAGCTATATTTTCAATCCCCCCTCAAGCTTTGAACTCACAGCCTCTGATACGTTATTTGTACTGGGTGCCCCCTCGCAAATTGAAGCACTAAGCAAACACCTGGAGGAATAAGCTAACACCTCCAAAATTGCGGCATCCGTTTATTTAGGAGCCATACGATACATCCAGTATGCTACAAAGGAGTACATAAAGTTGGGCAGCCAAACGGCAATAAAAGGAGGCATATCTCCATTAATGGCAAAGGTGGTAGACACCCGAATGAAAAAGATGTAGGTGAAGCTGATCAGCAAACCAATTCCAATATGAAACCCGGTTCCGCCCCGCACTTTACGCGAAGAAACCGCCACCCCGATTATCGTTAAAATAATGGCCGAAAAAGGATCGGAAACCCGCCTGTATTTCTCAATAATAAAAGGTTCCACATTATCGAGCCCACGTGCCTTTTGTTTTTTTATGTGGGCATTTAGCTCATCGGTATTCAAGGTTTCATGAAAATTTTTAACGGCAATAAAATCACTGGGCACCATGTTTAGGGTAGTATCAATGGTTCGTCCCCGATCAATTTCTTCCTTATTGGCATCAATGTGGCGAATCACATATTCATTTAATTTCCATTTTTTGGTATCGTCGTCGTAGCGAATTTGGCGTGCCGATGTTTTTGAGATGAGCTTATTTCCTTCAAATTTTTCAATAGTAATGTTACTGCCCGAATTTCGTACCGAATTAAACATATCGATGTATACAAAAATACCGGGCTCAATTTCCACATGAATGTTTCTATCGGTAATCTTTTTCATGGGAGACACGTACTTATCCTCAAACTCGATACGCTCCCTGTTTGCGTGTGGAATAACCCAACTCCCTAAAGTATAACTGAGTACAAAAATAATTCCGGCACCTATAATGTAAGGCCGCAGCAAGCGCACAAAACTTACTCCACCCGATAGCATGGCAATAATCTCGGTATTGTAAGCCAGTTTTGAGGTGAAAAAAATAACGGCAATAAAGGTAAAAAGGGAACTAAACAGGTTGGCAAAGTAAGGGATAAAATTCAGGTAATAATCGAAAATCACGCTTTCGACGGATGCCTCTTTCTCAATAAAATTATCAAGTTTTTCGGTTAAATCGAATATTACTGAAATGAGAATGATGATACCAATGGCAAAAAAGTACGTCCCCAGAAACTTGCGTATAATGTATAGATCTAAGCGTTTAAGCACCTTATTTTTCGTTTGTTTGCAAAAGTATAAAACTATAGCCTTGTATTTACCTGTTTAACCATTTGGTTTTTCCAGCTAACAAAATCGCCCTGCAAGATATGTTTTCTTGCCTCTTTCACCAACCAAAGGTAAAAAGCCAGGTTATGTATGGAGGCAATTTGCATGGCCAATATTTCTTTACTTACCAATAAGTGCCGCAAGTAAGCTTTTGTGTAGGCTTTATCAACGTAGGCATCTCCATCCGGATCAATGGGCGAAAAATCGTTGGCCCATTTTTTATTTTTAATATTGATGAAGCCGTTGCGGGTAAAAAGCATTCCGTTGCGTCCATTACGCGTGGGCATTACACAATCAAACATATCTACCCCCAACGCAATATTTTCCAGCAGGTTTTCCGGTGTTCCCACCCCCATCAGGTAGCGTGGCTTGTCTTTGGGCAGCACCTGGTTTACCACATCCACCATGGCATACATCACTTCGGCCGGCTCGCCAACCGATAATCCGCCAATAGCATTTCCCTCCATGTTGCAGGAGGCGATAAACTCGGCGCTTTGTTTACGGAGGTCTTTAAAGGAGGCGCCTTGCACAATGGGGAAAAACGTTTGACTGTAGCCGTATTTCGGTTCCGTTTTTTGGAAATGTTCCACCCCACGTTTTAGCCAACGGTGGGTAAGGTGCATGGATTCCGTGGCATATTTCAAGTTAGAGTCTCCCGGGGGGCACTCATCCAGCTCCATAATAATATCTGCACCGATGGTGCGCTGGGTTTCGACTACATTTTCCGGGGTAAACAAATGCTTGG
>JAUIMD010000001.1 GCA_030433225.1 Bacteroidia bacterium | reverse complement strand
GCCAGTGAAAGGGTAAAATCGTAGGTGAGTCGGGTGTAGGCTGCTTCTTTCATGCCAGCCGAACTTACCCCCATACAGGCATAGCAGGCATCATACCCTTCCAGGTGTTGTTTAATGCTATCGAATTCGGAAAAATCTTCGTGCAGCAGTTCTTTAAGTATGGGGTGTTGCAGGTGTAGGCTTCTCCTTGAAATGGAGAGTACTTCTGATACGCGTTCATGCGCCAGGCATTCTAACAGCACCCCTTTGCCAACCATGCCAGTTGCTCCGGTTACAATTACTTTTATGGGTGTTGCATTCATAGGTGTTAATTTAGGGGGTGTTCTATCGCTAATTTCTATTGGTAAGGCTTTTGCGCCTGGTTCATACCCGGGGTGCTTCGCAAGGTACCGCTACACCTTGCATCATCAATTCGGAAGCGGGCTACAAAACAGGTATGCACACATGCTTACCACAAAGTTTAGCAGTGTTAAATGTAAGCATTTATTCTCAGGAAATTCTTGTTTGGGGGCCAGGTAAGCGTAACTGACCTGCGGTGTTGGTTTTGTAAAAAGGCTTAGGATAAAGCTATAAACGATATGGGTAGCCTGAGGCGTTGGATAGGGAAGCCGCTTCTTTTTGAGAGGCGGTTTTTTCGTTTGGTTATGTTTGATGATACTTCTTAGGCATTTTCATATGCAAATTATATGCAAATAAAAAAGCAGCTACAAAATTATATTTGTAACTGCTTTATTTTCAGTACCGAGAGGCGGGCTTGAACCGCCGACCTCATGATTATGAATCATGCGCTCTAACCAGCTGAGCTACCTCGGCAAGTGTGCTTCATCCCAATTGATTCCGCACGATATATAGTGTTCCCGGAAAGTCGATCCTTTCCTTCGTTTTTGGGGCGTTAACATCTCTGAAAACGCGGATGCAAAAATAATAGATTTATCGGGGAAACGAAATCTTTTAGAGTAAAATGTTGAGGTATTTTAATAATGGCTTTAAAAAGCCTGCCGAATACAAAAATATGATCAGTATGGCTATGGGAGCGAGGTATTTAACCGCGAAGAAAAACAGACGAAAAGAAGCCAGTTTCAGCGTGCCGCTGTTGGATAACTCGTCGTAAAAGTCGTTTCGTGGAAAAAACCAGCCGATAAATAAGGCAATGAGCAGGCCTCCAAGGGGGAGCAATACATTGGCCGATGCGTATTCCATAATGCCAAAAATATTGTAGCCAAGCACGGTAAAGCTGCTCCACGGGCCCAGGGAAAGTGAACAGGCTACCCCTATAAGGGTAATGGCAAGGGCTGTATACAGGGTGGCTTTTTTGCGTTCTACCTTAAGTTGCTCGGAGAAGTACGATACGGCCACTTCCAGCAGCGAAATACTTGATGTGAGGGCTGCAAGTGCCAGCAACATAAAAAAGGCCAGGGTAAAAAAGTACCCGCCTACAATTTGCTGAAAAATGCTGGGCAAAATGGTGAATACCAGTCCGGGGCCCTTATCGGGTTCCACATTAAAATAAAATACAGCCGGGAATATGGCAATGCCCGAAAGCAGGGCAATTAACGTATCTAAAAAGGTAACCTGAAACGCCGTTTTGCTGATGTTGTTTTTCTTATTTACATAGGACCCATACGTTATGATGGTACCCATGCCCAGACTGAGGGTAAAAAATGCATGCCCAACCGCACTTAAAATTACGTTGGCATTAATTTTGGAAAAATCGGGTTGAAACAAAAAGCGCAAACCGTCCATAGAAGAACCAATCACCTGCCCGGTGGTAGGGTCAATGTTTTCGCCCAGGGATAAGGATCGGATGCACAGTATGGCAATAATTAACAGCAGAACCGGCATGAGTATTTTGGAGATGCGTTCAATGCCTTTTTTTACGCCGGCGGCTACTATCCAGGCGGTAAGTGCCATAAATAAAAATTGCCAAAACAAGGGGCGTGATGGACTGGTGGAGAAAGCATCGAACGTAGCTTTCAGGTCTTGAGGTGTTTGTTCTTTAAAGGCATTTTGAAAGCCCAGAAAAACGTATTCAAGCGTCCAGCCGGCCACTACGCCGTAAAACGATAAAATCATAAACGACGAAACTACCCCCATTACCCCGGTAAAATGCCATTTTGTTTTGGGAGCCAGCTTTTTAAATGATCCTACAGCATTGGCCCTGGCTTTTCTTCCAATCACAAATTCTGAGATCATTATGGGCAAGCCAATCATTAAAATGGCAACAAGGTACACCACAATAAATGCAGCACCTCCGTTTTTACCTGCCTCATACGGGAATTTCCAAATGTTACCGAGGCCAATGGCCGAACCGGCTGCTGCTGCAATTACTCCAATTTTGCTGGAAAACTGTTCCCGGGATTTCGAATCTTCTTTTGACATGCGTAGGGTAAACTTCTATTTGGGCTGCAAAAATGCAAATATTTTGAAAACTAGCGTGTTTTCCAGACACTTTTACGGGAAATGTAGTTGATTTGTCGCTGTTTTTGGGAAAAGTCAGGGGCTGCTAAGTAAGAAAAAGGCACCATGAATAGTGTACATAGTGCCTTTTTTAAAACTTCATCCTAAAACGGATGTTGGGTGGGTTGGATTTAAATTTCGTTTTCGCCTTTTACGTAACCAAAGTTGGCAAGTATTCCGCCATCCACATACAGGATGTGTCCGTTCACAAAATTGGCTGCGTTCGAGGACAGGAACAAGCAGGCGTTCCCAACATCTTCAGGCTCACCCCATCGTCCTGCCGGAGTACGTGTCATTACCAGGTCGTTAAACGGATGGCCATTTACACGGATAGGAGCGGTTTGCGAAGTGGCAATGTAACCCGGTCCAATACCGTTTACCTGAATGTTGTATTTTGCCCACTCACAGGTCATGTTTTCGGTCAGCAGTTTTAAGCCGCCTTTAGCTGCTGCGTATGCCGAAACGTTCTGACGACCGTATACACTCATCATTGAACACATGTTGATGATTTTTCCGGTGCGACGCTCAATCATGCCCGGTGCAATGCGTTTGGCAACAATCAGGGGCGCCACCAAATCCACATCAATTACCTGGCGGAAATCGTCCATAGGCATGTCCAAAATAGGGATGCGCTTAATGATGCCGGCGTTGTTCACCAAAATATCAATGGGGCCAACTTCCGCTTCAATCTGGCTTACTCCTTTATCTACGTCTGCTTCGTCGGTTACGTTAAACTTAACGGTGTAAACATCAATGCCGTCTTTTGCATATTCTGCTTTGCACTCGGCAAGTTTTTCATCGTTTATGTCGTTTACGCAAAGTTTTGCACCCGCTTTGGCCAGTACTTTACCGCATGCCATGCCAATGCCGTGGGTTCCACCTGTAACCAGGGCAACCTTTCCTGTTAAATCAAATAATTCGTTAATCATTGTTTTTGCTTCTTCTTTAAACTGTTGGGATTATTTTAATTCATTGGGTTGGATAATGTCCATGTCGGAATAATCCAGGTTTTCACCGGCCATTCCCCATATAAAAATATAGTTGGAAGTGCCTGCGGCGCTGTGGATGGACCAGGGAGGTGAGATTACAGCCTCGTTGTTTTGCATCCAGATGTGGCGCGTTTCCTTTGGCTGCCCCATAAAGTGGCATACTGCCTGTCCCTCGGGAACTTCAAAATAAAAGTACACCTCGTTGCGGCGGCTGTGGGTATGCGCTGGCATGGTATTCCACACACAGCCTTCATTCAATTCTGTCATGCCCATTTGCAACTGGCAGGTATCCACCACCGAGTTGATCATCATTTGGTTAATGTCGCGTTCGTTGGACGTGGCAGTGCTGCCCAGGTGAAGTTTCGGCGCATCGGCCAGGGTAACGTGTTTTACTGGAAATTCTTTGTGGGCGGGTGCCGAGTTAAAATAAAACAAAGCAGGCTTTGCGGCATCGTCCGATTTAAATACCACTTCTTTGCTGCCTTTGCCAATGTACAAGCCGTCTTTGTATTCCAGCTTGTACTCTTTGCCGTCTACCGAAACGCTTCCGCTTCCACCCACGTTAATTACGCCTACTTCACGGCGGTCGCAGAAATACGGTGCTTTTATCGGGTCAATGGCTTCCAGCAACAAAGGCTTGTCGGTTGGAGTGGCGCCACCTACTATGTACCGCTCAATTTGGGAGTACACCATGCGTACATCTCCGGGTACAAAAATGTTTTGAACTAAAAATTCTTTGCGGATTTTCTCTGTGTCGTACGACTTCACATCATCGGGATGGTAAGCGTATCTTTCTTCATAAATGGTTGCCATACACTAAAATATTTAATTGATTTTTTTAGAAGATTCTCGGATTATTAACGTTGGAGTAAAACTTATTTTTTTGCTGACAGGCCGTTCGGCCTGCAACTCAATATCTTCAAATAATAAGCGGGCGGCCGCTTTGCCCACCTCTTCGCTGTATTGCTCTATGGAGCTTAGGCCAATCAGCTCGGTGAACGGCTCGTTGGCACACCCCACAATGCCCACCTGCTGCGGAACCTGAATGCCCTTTTTGCGCAGGTAAAGCATGGCTCCCAGGGCGGAGTAATCGCTGGCTGCATGGATGGCATCAAAGCGAATGTTGTTTTCCAAAAGCATCCTGGCTGCTTCCTTTCCGGCCTCACGATTGTTTACCTGTGTAAGTACCCGTGTAGGTTCAAATGGCAGACCGTGGTCGCGTAGGGCGCGTTTGTAGCCTTTTAGTCTAAGGCTGTAAATGTCGAGATGCTGCGGCCCTGCAAAATGCACAATGTGACGGTAGCCTTGCTCAATGAGGTGGGTTACTGCGTTGTATGCGCTCAGCTCGTTGTCGTTTATTACATTATGTACATCCAGGTTGTTCAGGGTGCGGTCAAACATTACCAGCGGTATTTGTTTTTCGAGCACTTCGAGGTAGGGGCCTAAATCGCGGGCCTGCGCACTAACCGACATAATTATGCCCGCTACATTGCTGGCTATTAATGCCTTCATGCTGTCCCGCTCGTTTACGTCACTTTCATTCGATTGAGATATCAGCACGTTAAAGCCTTTTTCTTTCGCCACCATCTCAATGCTATGTATAACGTTGGCAAAGAATTGCCGGTTTATTTGCGGAACAATCAGCCCGATGGTGTTGCTGTGCCCTTTGCGTAACTGCTGTGCCAGCAAATTGGGTTCGTAACCCAGGGCCTTGGCAGTGTTTAAAATGTGTAACCTACGCGCCTCGCCAACTCCGGGCAAATTGTTAAGTGCCCTTGATACGGTTGAAGAGGCCGTATTCAGCTCTTTGGCAATGTCTTTTATGGTTACTTTTTTACGCATATGCAATTTTGCGTCACAAATATACAATATTTACGCAAACGATTGCTTTTTTAGGGAAATAAATTTCGTCCACATGAAAAATGCAAATAATCAGCTTTTTAGGTCATGTGGATTCGGCTTTCGGGGTCGCAAGGGTTCCGATGGTTTGCATGTAAACGGGTGTGTAAACGCAAACGATTACGTTAAAAGGTGCATGAGCAAAGGTGCCGGTGCTAACGCGTAAAAATGCTATTGAAGTCCGTTCACCACTGCTTCTACTTCATCGGGGGTTATGGGAATTCGTTTTCCAAGATTTCGACTTCCGCCTTCGGTAATGACGATGTCGTCTTCCAGGCGAATTCCTCCAAACGTGCGGTAGCGCTCAAGTTTTTCGTAGAGGATAAAGTCCCGGAATTTGTTTTCGCTTTTCCACAAATCCATCAGCTCCGGAATAAAATAAATGCCCGGTTCGTTGGTTACCACAAAGTTGGGCTCCAACGCTCTTGCCAGCCTGAGGTTACAGGTTCCAAACTGAGTACTTCGTTTAATGGAATCGGTATAGCCTACGTAATCCTCGCCATAGTCTTCCATGTCGTGTACATCCAGGCCCATCATATGGCCCAGGCCGTGCGGAAAAAACAGGGCATGTGCACCAAGGGCAACCGCCTCATCCACATCGCCTTTCATCAGTCCAACTTCTTTCAGGCCGGCTGCAATTACGCGGGCAGCGGTGAGGTGGCAATCGCGGTAGAGCACTCCTGGTTTTGCCATGGCCGTGGCAGCATTGTTAGCCGCCAGTACAATATCGTAAATTTCACGCTGCTGGTTGGTAAACTTACCACCTACCGGCGAGGTACGGGTGTGGTCGGTAGCATAATGCAATTGCGATTCGCAACCGGCATCCACCAAAAGTAAATCTCCTTTTTGCAGCATATTGTCGTGGTTGTGGTTGTGCAGGGTTTGTCCGTTCCTGGCAAGGATGATGGGAAAAGATACAGCTCCGTTGGCTCCCAGGGCGATGCCTTCCAGTGCACCCGAAATTTGATGCTCGTACGTGCCGGGTTGTGCCATCCACATGGCTGTAGTGTGCATGAGGTAGGCGTTGTCCATTTGGTGCTCAATTTCAAGCAGTTCTACCTTTTCCTTAACAGAACGCAAGGCCACACAACTCCGTATGAGTATGTCAGATGGGTAGGTATCGAGTGCGGCAATGGGGCAGTTCAGCAGTTCGGCAAGAAATATTTTATTTTCGGGGCGATAGGGGGGGAGGATGTGTACGGTTTGTCCTGCTTTTTTGGCGTCTTTCACCACGGTAAAAATGTCAGCAGCTGTTTTGGTGTGTTCCACCCCACAAAGCCCGGCTTTATCGCGCAAAGAGGGTTGGGGACCCATCCAAATAATATCGTCCATGCTCAGGTCATTTCCATATACCGTTACCACGCCGCTATCGCAATCCAGCGTGGCATTCACGTCCGCTTCGTCCAGTCCAAAAAAGTAGAGAAAGGTACTGTCTTGCCTGAATTTATAGGTATTGCCGGCACAGTTCATAGGCGAGTGCCGGTTGCCGGTTAAAAGGATGAGGCCATTTCCTACGGCTTTCATAAGCTTTTGCCTCCGTTGCATATACACTTCCTTGCTAAACATGGTTGTCCAATTTAAAATGAGGGTACGAATGTACAATATTCAGGTGGATGAGGAGAAGATTTTTAAGGCGAATTGTTGAGGAGCAATGCCGCTTTCAGGAGGTAAACCTGTTTTATGTATGTTTATTTAATGTAAAATAAAGATTATTTTATTATATTTGTAGGCATGTAATGTAAATAAAAGATTAGGTTAAATGCTAATCAGGATTACGTTACTGTTAATTGTGAAAAAATAAATACCAGTGCTCATGAAAAAATTAAACTTACTTTTAGCTTTCGTTGCCTTGCTTACCGGTGTAAGGGCAATAGCAGAAGATGGTGTTTATGTTGTAGATACCAATGACCATACCGTGTATGTGAACAACCAGGCCGGTAATTATTTCTCCATTGAGTTTCAAAAAGGAGATTTTGCACCTACCGGCGGCGATAATGTGTATTCGCTGTTTGGCCGCCATACACAAATTCTGAGTATCCCGTTCGATTCGGAGAAGTATCTTTTATTTGATAATCCTGAACTGGAGAAAGAGCTGTTGTATAACTTTATGAAAAGTGAAACCTCCTATTTAAAAAAATCGTTTGGGCGAAGCCTCGAACTGAAAAAGGAAATGATTCACAACATCAATCAAAAAAACTTTTTAGTGTGGAGCTATCGGGCCAAATACAAAAGCAAGTACGATAACGAAAAACTGGCCATGGTGCTTCGGCATACGGGTAATGGCGATATGAACTTCGATAACATTACCCACCAGGTGAATTTAACCTTTGTGTCCAATAAGCACATTATATCCATCATCAACCCTATTTTTTCGGGAGATGATTTGGATGAAGAAGTGGAAAAACTTCGCAAGTTAACAGAGCAGATTACTACATGTGCCTTCCCCATTAATGTACAGTTGTTGTTGCATAAAACGTATGCAAAAGAACTGGGTACCGATTATGAGTTGAAAGATGAAAACGCCGGAGTTACCATCCCGCTGCCAGAGTGGCTCGATTTTTATCAGTATCCGGATAAAAACAGCCTGATGGCCGGATTTACCGAGAAACGCGGCATTACCGACTTAATCATGGTCAACTGGGAGCCAAAGCGTCCGAAGCGTAGCTTTGTTACGTTTATTGAGGAAAGCCTGGCCGACTCATCCATTACCAGTAAAGAGCTTAGCAACGATGCGCCGCTTAGCGATGGCGTATTTTACGATGTGGAACGCAACAATTACTTTAAGTGTAAATACGTTTTTCTGGAAGGAAAACAGGCGTACTTTAAAATGGTGTACCTGGCTTCTCCCGAAACTTTTGCACACAATTTGCCATGGCTAAATAACTTTATTACCGACATACAGATCAACTAAAAAGCAAACCAATGGGTGCTCTTTGAACCAGGGCATCCTGAACATTTGCTATAAAAACATCCGATACCTGCCAGAATTCTGGCAGGTATTTTTATTTCCGGCCCTTTGTAAAACAAAATGATATTAATTTGACTCTTTGGCTGGGGTTTATAACCAAAGTGCGCGTTTTAGTAGCAAAAACACATTAAAAATCATATTTTTTGAATAAAAAGCTATCTAATTAGAAAAATAAATTATTTTTGTCACCAGAAAATGTAAACATTAAAATTATATTTTATGAAAATTAAACTCGAGTACATTTGGTTGGATGGATATTATCCAACTCAAAACATGAGAAGTAAAACCAAAGTAGAAGACCACGAAAATTTTAACGGTACATTGGAAGAAATTGGTGACTGGTCTTTTGACGGTTCATCTACCCAACAAGCAGAGGGTGGATCTTCGGATTGTATTTTAAAACCTGTTGCTATTTATCCAGATCCATCTCGCATTAACGGGTATTTGGTAATGACCGAGGTAATGAATCCTGATGGAACTCCACACGCAACCAACGGCAGAGCTACCATCGATGACGAGGATGATGACTTTTGGTTCGGTTTCGAGCAGGAATACTTCATCATGGATACTCAAACTGAATTGCCTTTAGGTTTCCCACGTGGTGGATATCCAAAACCTCAGGGAATGTACTACTGCTCTGTAGGTGGTTTAAATACACACGGTCGTGAGTTGGTAGAAAGACACGCCGATCTTTGTATCGAAGCCGGTCTGAATTTCGAAGGAATCAACCAGGAAGTAGCCTGCGGACAGTGGGAATTCCAATTGTTTGCCAAAGGTGCTAAAAAAGCCGGCGACGAAATTTGGATTGCACGTTACATCCTTGACCGTTTAACGGAAGAATATGGTTACTACATTGAGTACCACCCAAAACCACTGGGCGATACAGACTGGAACGGTTCCGGTATGCACGCTAACTTCTCAAACAACACCCTGAGAACTTGCGGTAGCAAAGAAACCTACGAAAAAATCTGTTCTGCGTTCGGAGCATCTCCCGAAACCATCAAACGTCACATCGACGTATACGGTTTTGATAACCACAAGCGTTTAACAGGTAAGCACGAAACACAGTCAATTCACGAATTCTCATTCGGTGTGTCTGACCGTGGAGCTTCCATCCGTATTCCTATTGCCGCAGTAAACAAAGGATACAAAGGATGGTTAGAAGATCGTCGTCCTGCTTCTAACGCAGATCCTTACAAAGTAGCTGCCGAAATCATTAAAACGGTTAAATCAGCAAAAGTTTAAGCAAACTAAAACATGCTATATACAAGGGGTTGTCATTTATTTGGCAACCTCTTTTTTTTGTAGCGCCTCACCGCGAAATCGATAAAATAGGCTAATTTTAGCGGATATATCCAAACGGAAAAGCAAAAGAAATGAAAAGTAAACTGGAATATATTTGGCTGGATGGGTATCAGCCCACCCAAAAGATGAGAAGCAAAACAAAGGTGGTTGCCGGTTTTTCAGGAAACCTGGAAGATTGCCCCATGTGGTCGTTTGACGGCTCCTCCACCGAACAGGCCGAAGGTGGCTCATCAGACTTGTTGTTAAAACCCGTATTTGTGTGCAAAGATCCCGACCGCCGAAACGGATACCTGGTAATGACAGAGGTACTCAATGCGGATGGTACTCCACATGAAACCAACGGGCGTGCCACCATTGATGACGACGATGATGATTTTTGGTTTGGGTTTGAGCAGGAATACGTGCTGTGGAACATCAATACCCATACGCCCATGGGGTTTCCGGCAGCAGGCTACTACCCGGCACCGCAAGGGCCTTATTATTGCTCGGTAGGGGCTGAGTATATTGTGGGAAGAGAAATTGCTGAAAAACACCTCGACTTTTGTCTGGATGCCGGCCTGGATATAGAAGGCATAAATGCAGAAGTAATGAAAGGCCAATGGGAGTACCAGATTTTTGCCAAAGGGGCTAAAAATGCCGGCGACCAGATTTGGGTGGCCCGCTACATTTGTGAGCGCATTGGTGAGGAGTTTGGTGTACGGATAAACCTGGATCCTAAACCGGTAAAAGGCGATTGGAATGGTTCAGGAATGCACGCCAATTTTTCCAATACAACCTTGCGTACCTGCGGAAGTGAGGAAGTGTACCATCGCATATGTTCAGCTTTTGGCGAAAACAGTGCGGTTATCGACCGGCATATTGAAGTATACGGCGCCAACAACGAAGAGCGGTTAACCGGGGCGCATGAAACCCAGGCAATTGATAAATTCTCCTATGGCGTTTCGGATCGGGGAGCTTCCATACGTATTCCCATTGCCACAGTTGAAAACGGATACAAAGGATGGTTGGAAGATCGCAGACCGGCATCCAATGCCGACCCTTATAAGGTGGCTGCTGCCATTATTAAAACCGTAAAATCGGTTCAGCTGGATTAACGCATTGAGAGGGTTGCCTTTGCGTAACCCTCTTAACTCATTTTTAAAATTTTCACCTCACGCTCTTCCAGAAAACGCCACTTTCCACGGGCCAGCGTCTTTTTGGTTAAGCCTGCAAAATACACCCGGTCAAGCTTCATTACTTTGTAGCCAAAGTGCTCAAACATACGACGAACAATGCGGTTGCGGCCTGAGTGAATCTGAATCCCTACCTCTTTTTTTGTTTGCCCCTCCACATAGCTGATTTCATCCGGTTTAATAAAGCCGTCTTCCAGTTCTATGCCATTCGACAGGCTTATGAGGTCGTTTTTCGTAAGGGCTTTGTCCAGAAAAACGTGGTAAATTTTCTTTTGGTTGTATTTCGGATGCGTGAGGCGGGCAGTCAGTTCCCCGTCGTTGGTCAGCAGTAAAACACCGGTGGTCATGCGGTCCAGTCTGCCTACAGGGTACACCCGTTCATCGCAGGCATTCTTCACAAGGTCCAGTACGGTACGTTTTCCGTGTGGATCATCAACCGTGGTAATGTAGTCCTTGGGTTTGTTAAGCAGGATGTACACCTTTCGTTCAGCATACACCTGTTTGCCCTGGAAAAAGACAGCGTCTTTTTTAGCTACTTTGGTACCCAATTCTGTCACTACGTTTCCATTAATGGAAACGTCGCCTGCTTTAATGAATTCATCCGCATCGCGTCGGCTGCAAACCCCTGCAATCGCAAGAAAACGGTTCAGGCGCATGGCTTCAGATATTTCCTGATCTTTACGCAATTTAACCGTTACTTTGGGTTTGTGCTTTAAATTACGCAGCGATGGGCGTTCCTGGCGGGCATCCTTGCCGGCATGCCGTGGTGTATGGCTTTTCCTTCGATTGTTCATCCGATTTTTTTTGCAAAGGTATACAATCAAACAAACTATTAATTCGAAATGCAATTTCCCTGCATAATATTTTAAATAGGAACTGTGGATGCGTATAAAATTACAGGTAGAAAATTAATTGCCCGGGAAAGGTATTTCTGGAAACCAGCCCCTGATTTAAGTGTGCTAAATAGAAATTGTGACTTGAAAGTAGGTGTGTAAGAGTCACAAAAAGAGCAGGATAGGGGTGACTTTTTGGGCCGCTTGAATAGTGAGGTAAGGTGTTTTTTAGAAAATGGAGTACGCCTTGATGCAATCACAACCAGTGTGTCTGTTCACACTGCCCGTTTTGCGCAATGGCCGGGGGGAGTGGATAACCTTTTTATATTGGGGGAAGTAGAGGGTGAGAACTTCTTGTGCAGAAAGGTTTTAAATAAGAGGCTGCACCTGTAATTTGTCTTTTTTTTTAATGGGAAATTTACTTCCTTTGTGTTTTATAGCTATGTTGTAAAGCAGGAATAGTATGCAAACAGTTACACAGGATGTGAGTATAGAAATGGTCGAAAAAATATACGATGTATTGCAACCCGACCAAAAAGAGTTTGTGCGGAACAACTATACTGTTTGTACCTACCGCCGCAACCAAATCATTTATAAAGAAGGAGAAACACCAGACGCCCTGTTGTGCCTGATTGAAGGGAAGGTGAAAATATACAAAGAAGGGGTAGGCGGACGCGGTCAGATAGTGCGAATGGTAAAAGTAAACAGCTTTTTTGGGTACCGTGCCTTATTTGCCGAAGAGCCCTATATCACAAGCGCACTGGCAATTGAAGAAACCACAGTTATTAAAATACCCCGGTTGGTGGTGTTTGAATTGTTGAGGTCAAACAATACCCTGGCCATTACCTTTATCAAGTCATTATCCATGGATCTGGGATTTTCCAACACCCAAACAGTTTCGCTCACGCAAAAACACATTCGCGGGCGGTTGGCCGAAGCCTTGCTCTTTTTAATTGAAACGTACGGACTTGAGCAGGATCAGGCCACCATTAATATTTACCTGTCGCGTGAAGATCTTGCCAATTTGTCAAACATGACTACCTCCAATGCCATTCGTACATTGTCCAATTTTTCCAACGAGAAGCTGATTGCCGTAGATGGCAGGAAAATTAAAATTCTGGATGAGGTCAATCTGCGCCGCATCAGTAACTTAGGATAAGTTAAAGGGTTTCTGACGCTTTTGTCAGGAAAAGATAAAATTTCTTAATGCCAATTCAGTTGGCATTTTTTTTGCCACCTTTCCAACCAAATTTCAATTTTTACACAAATGAGTTATTTGATAGTATTTGGAGCAATTATGTTGGCAAGTTGGGCGGTAAGTGCCCGGCTGCAGGCCAAGTTTAAAAAATATGCCAAAGTGCCGGTACCCAATGGAATGACCGGGCGCGATGTTGCTGAGAAATTTTTAAGAGACAGCGGCATTCATGATGTTACGATTACCCAGGTAAACGGACATTTGACCGATCACTACAATCCTGAAAACAAAACCGTTAACCTTAGTCGCGATGTTTACTACGGCAATAATGTGTCGGCGGCTGCCGTAGCGGCGCACGAATGTGGTCATGCCGTTCAGCACGCAACCGCTTACGGCTGGTTAGCCATGCGAAGCAAGCTGGTACCACCGGTTAGTTTTGCATCAAAGTATGTGCAATGGGTGCTGTTAGGGGGTATTTTGCTTTTGCAGGTTTTTCCGCAACTGTTACTGGCAGGTATTGTTCTTTTTGCCATGACTACCCTGTTTTCTTTTGTAACCTTACCGGTTGAAATTGACGCCAGCAGGCGTGCACTGGCCTGGTTAAGAAATTCAGGAGTGACCTCTTACGACACGCAGGAAAAGGCTGAAGATGCGCTTCGTGCTGCTGCGTATACGTATGTAGTGGCAGCCCTTGGTTCGCTGGCCACACTGATGTATTACATTATGATTTTTATAGGCAGAAGGGATTAAGCTGAAGAAGAGAAAATAGAAAAAGGATTATTTCACACGAAATAATCCTTTTTTTTATGGATGTAATGGTTTCTTTATTTGAATTCCACCGTTAGCGGCTGTGCTATTTTTAGGGCTTGTTCCTTCAGCATTTGGTCCCATTCGCCAACATGGTGTACCTGTTTACTTCTGGTCCAGCCAAACCCGGCATAATATACCAGGTGGTTGTTACGGGTGGAGGTCAGAATAAGTAACTGGCTTTGGTCGGGCACTTCCGATTGGTGCACAAAAGCTTCTTTTACGTAGGCCGGATCCAGCACAATCCCTTCGCCAACATACGAAGTGTCAATGGCTTCCCAATGGCGGAAGATTCCTTCCTTGGTAAGGATTTCAACATCGCCTGTATTGTTGTGCAGCGTTATCCCTATGGCATAATTGGGGGGCGTGTCTTCCGTTGGCAGGGAAATGTCAAATCTTGAAAAATTAGAGCCCAGGTCCAGAGAAATGCGTTTGGTTTCCTGCACTTTGTAAGGTCCCCATGGCGCGTAGGTCAACTCAAAAACTGTGCGTAGCGGACCGGTTGCCAGGGTTTTGTAGCTCGTGAAATTCTTAGACGTTAAAAGCGTATCCTCCATCCAGATTCCGATACCTCCGGTTCCACGGCTTGTTCCTACGTGGTAAGGGTCGTAGCCTTCGCCCACGTCCTTGTGGTAAAATCCGGGAGAGGTGTCATTGCCTGCATACCATTTATTAATGATGGGATAGGGAACGCGTTTCAGCCACAAATCAATGCCGCTGGATAAGGTGCCGCCGGGAATACCTTCCTCGACCATGCGCTGTGCTTCAGGGCCATACGTGCGAAAGGCCACCTTGTCATTTTCCCAGGTGTAATCGTCGGTGCGCTCAGGTACAAAACGTGAAAAAGTTGAATAACCGGGGGTGGACTGAAGTGTAGTGCCTTGTTCGAGGTACACGAGTTCGTAGGCTTTGGCAGAATGTGGTTTCAGTTCGGCAACAAACAACAGTTCATCATAAACACTGTCCTGGTCCAGATCCACCCATTGCGATACCAGCAGTGTAGAATCACCTTTTGTTCTCACTCCAATATTTTCGGAACCTTTCTCCGTTAAAAAAGCGCTGAAGTGTGAGGTTTCCAAGGCAACCACTTCTTTTCTATGAAGGTCGGATGGATTGGATACTACCAGGGGGATAGAGCTTTGCGGTGAGGTGCAGGAGAAAAGAACGGCGGCACCAGCCAGCAGGTAAACTATGGTACGAATGTGCATCATAACTATGGGTTTTTGCGTGTTTATCGGTGTTTATAAGGTTTTCCGGAGGTGAGCGATCATGTAGGCTGCATCCTTCCAAAAAATGTTGTGCATAAAGATAACAAGGTTTTCTACCGGATGCCGCCATGACGGTTATTTTGTTGAGCGTAAGGATCTGAGGTGTAGGATTGGTATGTATAAAAACGTTAAAAAGTATTTTAAATGTACATGAAGATTAATGGGGAATTTTACGGGTATTTGTGCCGAAGTGACGGAAAATACATGCCATAGTCTTCCATGAATTCTACCGGAATAGTGATGAATTTAGTCAGATTTTAACCTGAGAGTGAATAAAAAACTCTTGACTTTTCAAGTAAGCGTTTGTTCGTATAAAGGATATGTAATCAATGATATAGCTTTTGTTGTAATGCAGATATCATGCATTTATATTGCGTTGTAGCGAATAAGTATGACCTATACGCTATTTTGATTTGCAGAAAGGTTTTATTTTCGGGATACATTAAAATTTCACGTTGAAAAAATAAAACGGTGAAATTAAGGTGAGCGATAGTATTTAACAGAATAGTTCATTTTTTGACAAAACCATGCAAATCCATATTTTTTACCCGTCAATAAATCTGGCTTCATTAAAAAGAACAATTCGCTTTACACTGATTTTGGTGTTGAGTGCTGTGGCCCTTTTGGCATGCGAAGATCACAAAAAGAGGTACGAAACCCCATCATGGCTGGGCGGATCAAACATTGAAACCCTGGAAGCCGAGGGGGAATACACCATTTTTTTGGAATTGATGGACCGTGCCGGATATACCGAATCGGTTTCTAAAATATTGTATACCCTGTTTGTTCCAAACGACGAAGCCTTTCAAAATTATTTTCGTTCCATAGGCATCCAATCGGTCGATGAGCTTACCGATGAGGAGGCCTTTCAATTGTTCACGTTGCATATTCTGGTGAATCCGCGCTCACGGTATCAGCTGATTTACGAATATGTGTGGAGCGAAGAGCAAGGGCCCGATGGCGAATATGCCAGCCTGTTTTTCCGAAAAAGAACGCCAAGCCGTTCCACCCCATATACCGAATTTGTGCAATACCACAGCTCGTTTGGAGGGGATTCGTTACTGATTTATACCGGCGATAAGTATGTACCCTTGTGGAGTAAGGATTATTTTGAGGATTATTTTGCGGCAACCGACGGGTCCGACTATTTATACATATACCCCAACAGCAAGTACGACACCAGTTCTCCATTAGCCGGTCAGGCCATGAACTGGCACAATGCCATGGTAATTCCCAATCCGTCAAACCCCATTGAATTGGGGGCGCGAACCTCCAGCGGCTTCATTTATTATATTGATCAGGTGGTGGCACCCATGCCCAGTTTGGAAGAATACCTGAGAAATAACCTGGATAAGTACGGCCTGTTTTACGACTTGATGCAACGCTTTGCCGATTATGGCCTTCCGGTGGTGGATGAAAACCAAAAAACCTTTTACCGTAAATCGTACGAAGACCTGCCCAATATTGCAGATGACGCGGGACCGGGCAATGGGCCTGAAGTGCGGATGAAGGATGTGTTCAGCGCATTTATTCCCGAAGATGAAATTCTGCAGCGCTATCTTGACGAGCATATTTTAAATACGTATGGTGAAATTGACAGCATTCCTTACATTACCCTGTCGTATATTTTGCGCAGCCACTTAAACCAGTCGCTTTGCCTCATTTCAAAAATGGAACAAGGCTTTTTTAACGATTTTGGCGATCCGCTTACCCTAACCAAAAACGACATTAACTCAGGTTTTATGTGTAGCAATGGTGTGCTGTACGATATGAAAAAAGTACTGGAACCCAATGCGTTTACCAGCGTAACCAAAGAACTGTTTTTTAACAAGGATTACTCTACTTTTTTGTTTGCCTTAAATACTACAGGCATGGTACGTACCGTAACCAGTCCTTACCAGGATGTAACCTTGTTTGCCCCTACCAACGATGAGTTGTTAAAATCAAATGTGCGGTATAACAAGGATGCTAACCTTATTCAATATTACGGACCTGATGAGGTGTGGCGTACCATGAAAACCGACCAGCTGACCGAGTTTGTACAAAACCACATTGCTTTTGAAAAAGTGACCGACTTAAGCGGAGATGGGTTTTTAGAAATGAGTTCGGGAAATTACATCCATTACAACAATGGGGTAGTGGAAGGACCCGAAAACCAATACCTTGGCGACAGTGTAACCCTTAAATTCAGTGAAGAACCCAACGAAACCGGAATTTTATACGGCATTACCAATGCCATAAAATCAAGGTATTACAGCATGGGAAAACTCATTTGGTTCGACCCTGAATTGTCTGAATTTGCGGCCCTGCTCGATCAAGCCATAATTTTAAACCGCAGGGTGCGCGACACACAAACCCGCGAATTAACGCCACGCTTGGCGTGGGTTTCTTCCTCGGATGCATGGACGGTATTTGCACCCACCAACGAGGCCATAATTACTGCCCGCCAGGCCGGATTAATACCCAGCCAGCGCGATTCGCTGCAAGCGTTTCTGGAGTATCACTTTGTTCGCGACAATGTAATTTTTGATGACGGCAACCCCGCAGGAACAGGAGAATTTCCTACCCAGGCCGATGCTCCGGTGGTGCCCAACACGCCCAAATACAGAACCCTGAAAGTGAACAATTCCCTGCATAACCTTACCGTTACCGATGCTTCGGGCCAAACCGTTACGGTTGACCATACACAAGCCAACAACCTGGCACAAAAAAGTGCGGTACACAAAATCAATTCAGTTTTAAGGTTTGAGTAACAAATGTTGTAATGCGATTCATGATGAAGAAAACCATAAAACTATCAGGATTACTCCTCTTCGCTCTGTGGGGCGTATGCGTTCAATCCATTGCTCAAACGGCCATTATAAAAGGAAAGGTGGTGGATGCCGAAACCGGTGAACCTTTAATTGGGGTGAACGTGGTGGAAATTGATCAGAGCGATCGGTTTCTTACCGGTACCATTGCCGACATGAACGGAAATTACGTAATACAGGTAGGCAACGCGCAGAACCCACTGCAGTTCTCGTACATCGGATACCAAAAAATGATTATCGCCATTAACGGGCAATCCACCATTAATGTGGAATTAAAACCGTCATCCATGCAATTGGATGAGGTGGTGATTTCGGGTTCAAAAGTGGCCAACGACGGCCTTACTCCAATTCGCGACCGGGCCACCAGTGTGGCACGCCTCGAGGTAGAGGAGCTGCAAACCCAAATGGGCACATCCGTAGAAGATATGATGCAGGGGAGAATGGCCAATGTGGACATCACCTCCGTTTCCGGCGATCCGGGGGCCGGGCTTAACATTCGTATTCGCGGTACGGCCACCCTGAATGCCCGGAATACTCCCCTGATTGTAGTAAACGGCATTCCGTATAACTCACAGATTGATGAAAATTTTGACTTTGCCACCGCCGACATCGAAAAGTTCGGCAGCATGATTGATGTGGCACCGGAAGATATTGAAAGCATTGAAGTGCTGAAAGATGCTGCCTCTACTGCCATTTGGGGATCGAGTGCGGCCAATGGGGTACTGATGATAAAAACCAAACGGGGGATAAAATCCAAACCCATTTTTGATTACACCTATAAATATGCCCTGGGCTGGGAGCCGGAACCCCTGCCCATGCTTAACGGGGGAGATTACTCCCGCTTAATACAGCAAATGCATTACAATGTGGATAGAAATGAGTTTTCCAACAATTTTAACCCAGATAATGAGAACAACCTGGCCAACGAAATTGCCTTTGATCCCCGGTGGTCGCAATATTACAACTTTAGCCAGGAAACCAATTGGGTGGATGAAATTACAAACAGGTCGCGCTCCAGCCAACATGTATTTTCAGTAAGGGGAGGTGGTGAGAAATCACGCTATAACATGTCGGTGGGCTACTCCGACGAAACCGGTACAACCCTTAACAACGGCTTGAAAAAGCTTACATTGCGCAGTTCGCTGGATTACGACCTTTCCACCAAACTTACCTTTAAAACGGATATTTTATTTACCCGTTACGACCAAAACAACACATACGATGCCGAAGATTCGGAATTTGGCAGCAAACTGGTGCGTTCAATTGCGTACCGAAAGATGCCCAACATGAGCGTGTACGACCGCGATGAAAACAACGTACACGTATACGATTACTTTACGCCGGAAAATACCCTGCAAGGCAATGCGCGCGATATGTACAACCCGGTGGCACTGGCCAACCTCGGTATAAACGAACAATTAAAAAACAACGCCCGTGCGCTGTTTACCCTGCGCTACCGCATCCAACCAACCTTGGTGCTTAATTCCACCATTACGCTCGATATTTTTGACAACAAACGGCACCGGTTTTTACCCTACGATGCTATTGGGTATATCTACGACAGCGAAATTACCAACCTTGCTTCCGATGAGTTCTCCAAAAAAAGCACGATTTATACCTTTAATCAGTTGATTTTTACACCCCAACTGGGCGATGACCATAGCCTGACCATGATGGGGCAGATTGATACCGAAAAAACCGTACAACGCTGGGAAAAACAGCAAACCAGCCGTTCGGCATCGCCTTATTTGCAGTTGCCCGCCGGAGACCTGACCATGGAATACATGGGCGAAAATTTTAGCGATTACCGCTCGCTGGGCTTTTATGCACAGGCGGCCTATAAATTTAAAGACAAATACTTACTAACTGCCGGAGCCAAATACGAGGGAAACTCCAAATACAGTAAAGAGAGCCGCTGGGGAATGTTTCCAACCGTAGCCGGGGCATGGAGAATAAGCCAGGAACCGTTTATGGAAAACGCCACCTGGATGGATGATTTGCGCCTTCGCCTGAGCTGGGGCCAAAGCGGCAATACCCCCAATTCAAATTATTTGTATTGGAATACGTATAATTCCAGCGCACGGTTATCCTACCTGAACTACCAGGGGGTACAATCCAACGGGGTAGAGTTAACCAGCCTGCGTTGGGAAACCTTGCAAACCATTAACCCTGGAATATCCTTTTACGGCATTCGAAACCGCTTAAACATTGAGTTGGATTATTACAGCAAAAAAACGCTGGATCTTTTCCTCGAAAACACCCCCATTCCTGACCATTCAGGTTTTGGAACCATGAGCATTAACTACGGCGAAATGGAAAACCGGGGTTTTGAGCTTATGGCAGATTTTAAAGTTATTGAGAAAAAGGATTTTAAGCTCAGTGTAAATGCCAACATGTCCACCAATAAAAACATCGTACTGAGCCTTCCACCTAATTATGCAACCGAATATGGCGATATGCTGGCCAACGGAAATTATAAAATTAGCGTAACTCCCGGCGAAGCTTTGGGTGGATTTTTTGGCTACCGGTACCTGGGTGTTTACGAGAGCGATGAAGATGCCGTTGTACGCGATGAAAATGGCGACCCTATTTACGGGCTAAACAAGGATGTGCCCTTAAAAATGATTATGGGAGGAACCGAAGGCTACACCTTTGAAGGAGGAGATGCCAAATACGACGACATTAACCACGACGGAAAAATTGATGAACTGGACCTTGTGTACCTCGGCGACCTGAATCCGAAGTTTATGGGTGGAACGGGGCTTAGAGCTCAATACAAGGGCTTTGTTTTTAATACCTTCCTGTATTTTAAAGTAGGCCAAAAAGTAATTAACCAAACCCGTATGGATACCGAAAAGATGTACGATTACGACAACCAAAGCAAGGCGACAAACAGCTATTGGAGAAGCCCCGGTGATGTTACGGATGTGCCGCGTCCCTTGTACAACAGGGGGTACAATTGGCTGGGATCGAGCCGTTTTGTGGAAGATGGTTCATACCTGCGCCTTAAAACCGTTTCGTTGAGCTACGATTTCAGCAGCTCGGTAGTTCAAAAACTGCACCTGCGAAATTTACGCTTGTACGTTACCGCCTACAACTTGTTTACGCTCACCAATTACTCCGGTCAGGATCCTGAGGTGGGGCTGCCAAACCGGCCGGATACCCTGCCAAAAGATTTTAGTAGAACACCGCCTTCAAAACGGGTAATGTTTGGTTTAAATGTTTCATTTTAAGAGGTATGAAAATGATTGCAAAAAAAATATACACGTCATTTAAAGCAACTGTACTGCTGGCACTGTTGGTGCTCTCTTCGTGCCAGGATTGGATGACCGTAGCCCCCGAGGATGAATTGCTGAAGGAAAACTTCTGGGGTAAAACCGAAGATGTTTACAGCGCTCTGGGCGCCATGTACAATGCATTCAGAGACGCAAGCATGGAATCCCTGATTTGGGGCGAGTTGCGTGCCGACCTGTTTTTAATGGACGATAGCTATCCGTTTCAGGATTATGCCCGCATTGCGCAAAGCAACATTAGCCCAACCAACGGTGCCGTAAACTGGAGCAAATACTACAAGGCCATTGACCTGGCCAATACCCTGATGTATTACAACAAAGAGGTATTCGAAAAAGATGAAACATTTACCCAAACCATGATGGATGCCGTGGATGCCGAAGCACTTTTTATTCGCTCGCTTAGTTATTTCTACCTGGTGCGCTTATGGAAGGATGTTCCCCTGGTCATTCACCCTACCCTTTCGGACACTACCCACATGTTTATTCCCAAAAGCACCGAAAAGCAAGTGTTGCAGCAGGTTATTACCGACCTGATAAAAGCCAGGGATATGGCCTATTCAACCGAGCTTTTTGGCGGCAATGCCGACCCTGCATTTCGCATGGGGCGCGCTAATAAATTCGCCATAATGGCGCTTTTGGCCGACGTTTACCTCTGGAACGAGCAGTACCAGCTGGCCTCCGATTATTGTGACTCAGTTATTTTATCCGGGCATTACAACCTCGAAACTGCCGACCAGTGGTTTGGCCTTTATTACCCGGGAAATTCAACGGTGGAGAGCATCTTTGAAATACAGTTTGACGACAACCTCGACTACCAGGAAAATCCCATTTACAACGACCTGATTCCTTTAAGTCCGGCGTCAAAGTTGCGCCCCAAAATGCAGCAAATAAGCTTGTTGCTTTCTGAGGACGATTTGCGTACCTGCAATCCTGCCAGTCCGCGTAACCCAGATCCCTTACGAAAATACAGGAGCATTAGTCTGGAAACCGGAATTTTACGCTCACAAAACCAACGCGACGCCAATTTTATATACTACCGCTTTGCCGACATAACGCTGATAAAAGCAGAGGCCTTGAATGAACTCAACGACAATGCCGGTGCCAATACCTGGCTAAGCATGACCCGCCAAAGGGCAAACCTGTCGCACGTGCCCATTGCTTTGCAGGACGAGTTGCGCATGGCCATTCTGGAAGAAAGAGCACGGGAGTTTCTGGCCGAGGGAAAGCGTTGGTTTGATGTGCTGCGGGTAGCCAAGCGCAACAACTTTGAGCAGAAACAAATCATTATCAATATGATTTTGTCAGGGGCAGATATCAAGCAAAAGCCCATTTTACGTTCCAAAGTATTTGACACGCTCAGTTATTATCTGCCCATACCTGATAAGGACATACGCACCAATCCTAACCTGAAGCAGAATCCGTATTACGAACGTTAATTTGATACAACAGCTACGTACAATGAAAAATATAATACTCCATACCTTAAAACCTGGGCTAGCGTTAATCGCAGGGCTGCTGCTTTTGTGGGCCTGCAACGAAGAGCCCCTTTACTGGAAAGTAGAGTCTGAATACCAGGTAATGTCGGAATATGTGGCCAGCCGGCCGGAGCAGTTCTCGGAATTTGATGCCATGTTGCAACACACCAAACTGTACCGCATATTAAGTACACGGGGGCCGTTTACCTTGTTTTTGCCCACCAACGAGGCCATTCAAAAGTTTTATGCCGAAAATGGGTTTGGCTCTTTTCACGACTTTCCGGACACCAACATGGTGTACCGTTTTGTGTACAACCATTTGCTAACTAACCAAATTTCGTCGGGCGATGTTGGACTGGGAGCTTTGCGCGATACCAATGCCCTGGGCGATTACATTGTAACCGAATTCAGGGATGCCGACATTGTGTTGAATAAAAAATCAACCATTATTGACCGTGACGTATTAACCGCAAACGGTTACATTCATGTGGTGGATGAGGTGGTGCCCCTGGTTACCCAAAGCCTTTACGAAACGCTAAAACAAAACCCTTCGTATGCATTGTTTACGCAGGGGCTCGAAAAAACCGGACTGAGCGATACGCTGAACCTCATCACATTTCCATACGGAAAAAAAACGGCGCGAACCCGTTTTACCGTTTTAGCTGTGGCCGATACTACCTACAATCGATATGGCATTTCCACCATTGAAGAACTTATGGCCTATTATACGGATGTGCCCGATAGTGCCATGTATCTGCAAAATGATTTTTATCGTTATATGGAATACCACTGCCTTACCAATACCTACTTTCTGTCGGATTTGGAGAGTCAATTATACCCCATTCTTTCGCACGATAACAACATAAAAGCCACCATTACCGATGATTATAAGCTAAACCTGGATGAAGAGACAGAAGCTTATACCGGGTTTAATGTGGCCGAATCGAATTATCCGGCAAAAAATGGAGCCTTGCATACGGTAACGGATTTATTGCCCGTTGAAACCCCGAGTCCTACCACCATAGTTTTTGAAGTGACGGATTACTTTGACCTGAAACAGGGCGACTATTTTGGCAAATACTACATGAAATGGTACGATGGCGAAAACACCTTTGAGTATATCAAATGGTCAGGCGATTACCTGCAATATTACTGGAAAGACCATGATACGGGAACCTTGCTGAACGACGATTGCCTGAACATGCTGGGGTATTGGTGGGTAGAAATTACCACGCCAAAAATTATGAAAGGTAAATACAAGGTTTCCGGTAACATCTGGCAAAACCAGGTGGGCTACGAGGTTTTTGTGGATGGCGAAAGAATAGGCATTGTCAATACCGGGGAGCCCCCCAACCTGGGCACCTTTAAATGGGACAAAACTGAGCGGCATAAAATAAAACTGATTGCCTTGCAATTTGGTGGATTGTTCTGGGATACCGTAACATTTACACCTGTGGATTAATAACGCATCCGGGCAATTTTTAATTAGGAATTGAAATGACAAAACATTTAAAAAATAAAGGGATTCTGGGAGTATTGGTGCTATGGGTAGCTCTGGCCGGTCTGCATACGGCCATGGCCCAAACGGATAGCGTAACAATCAGCGGGCGCGTGGTGGAATCGGGTACCGGGCAGCCCCTGTACCTTGTGTCAGTATCTGATGCGGCTACCGGTATATCCACCAGTACCAGTGAGACAGGAGCCTTCACATTAACACTGAAGCACAACCGGGGGCAACTGATTTTTAACTTGCCCGGATATACCAAACGAAGCATTTACCTGAGCGGTAAAACCGGGCAAATTGTGTACCTGGTGCCGGAAGCGTACATTTCTGACGACAACCTGGTAAAAACACCACTGGAGGAAACTACCCGAAAAGACGTTACCCTTTCGGTAGCCGCCCTAACTGCCAATGACCTTGCAAAAACCACCTATGCCTCTTTTGACCAGGGGCTGCAGGGGAAAGTTCCCGGTTTATTTGTTAAGGACCAGTCCGGTATGCCGGGGCAGCGTACCTACATGCATATACGGCAAGGCTCTTCGCTTTACGCCAACAACGAACCCCTGATTTTTATGGATGGCATGTTACACAACTATACGTATGCTACCCATGGAATTATAGAGGGATTTTACCTGAACCCGCTCGACATAATGGATGCCGAAGACATAACCGACGTTACCGTGGTGAAGGATGGGTTATCGTACCTTGGGTCGGCCGGTTCCAACGGGCTGATTCACATTAGTTCTGAGCAGGAAGCAGAAACCAGTACCCGCATTATTTTTTCGGCTTATGGAGGCGTTGCGGCGAGTCCTGATGAGCAAGGGGTGCTAAATGCTTCGGAATTTAATACCTATTTTGATCAGGTATTGCAGGGGCAGAGCTACACCAGCGGGCAGATAAATGCCATGTACCCCTGGCTACATGGTGAACCGGGCGCCGAAGGATATTACCGTTACAACAACAGCACCAACTGGCAGCAGGAAATTTTTAAGCCGGCCGCCCTGC
>JAUIMD010000251.1 GCA_030433225.1 Bacteroidia bacterium | reverse complement strand
GACATCCCGACAATGTGTACACTTACAATGATCCTTTAATGGAAAAACTGGACATTATCAGTTTTAACGAGTACCTGGGGTGGTATGGAGGATTTCCGGAAGAGTGCCGCAAAAAAACCTTTACCACAGGCGTTGAAAAACCCATAATTGTGAGTGAGTTTGGTGGAGGCGCTATTGAAGGCTTTTATGCCGACAGCTTAACCCGCTGGAGCGAAGATTTTCAGGAATACCTGTACAAAGAAAACATCGCCATGTTCGACCGTATTAAAGGCCTGGCCGGCACTACGCCTTGGATTTTAGTGGACTTTATGTCGCCGCTTCGCCAGCTTCCGGATGTGCAGGATGGATGGAACCGCAAAGGAGTTATTTCGGAAAAAGGACATAAGAAGAAAGCCTTTTATATTCTGCAGGAATATTACAACAGCAAATAATAACGACACAAAAAAGTCAGGGCGTAAAAACCACCCTGACTTTTTTGTTGATTCAATTTCATTCGTCTACTCCACCCCTTCCTGCTCAATAACCTCCAACGGTACAAACTCCAGAAAATCGAACATAAATTCGCCGCTGCGCGCTGCAATTACACTAAACTCATGCGTACCGGCCTCGTCAAAGGTGAAAATACCAAGAATTCGGCGTAAGTAGCCATCGTTCATGCGGGCATTGTTTTCAAACCAGGTATTGTTGGCCGCCTGAAAACTGGCCGGACCTTTCATGTATCCACGGTTGCGCATCATCTTGTCGTTTTCGTATCCCAACGGGTCGGTAGGATCATTGCCCGGCGTCACATAACCAATTTTTGGGTTGGTGGCAAAAATGGTTAAATCCAAGGGTATACCTATGGGTTGCCCATCCCAATACAATTGTGCGGCTCCCCGCTTTGTTTCCACTTTCCACCCAAAACGAACCTCGTACGTACCGGCCGGTATGGCGGGTGTGGTAACGGTAAAGTCGTACAGGCCACTTAAAAACACCTCGTCTCCCTGGTAGTCAAGGTAGCGGGGGTCAAAATCAAAATACCCAAACTCAGTGGTGTTCGACATGGTAAGCCGGTCAAGGTAACCGGGCGGCAGTTTCCAAAGAATGGAATTGTTGCCTCCTTTGTCCAGGTTACCGCGAATGTTATTGTTGGTCAATTCAGGAAAGAAGCTGGCCGCATCCATTCGAATCCGTTTACCTGAAATATGTGTGGCAAAGGCCAAATCATACACCAACAGCTTATCAATTTCGTGGTACACCCCGTTTATGGCATCATTGTCGTAATTGCTATCCACAATGCGCACAGCGCTGGCTACATCCCCGGTCATATTAAACAGGTTAAATTCGTTGGTATAGCGGTGTGTTCTTACCTCCATTAAGGTATTGGGGCACATCGTTTCTATGTATTCAAACATATCGTAGGCCTTTATAGAATGGCCGGTATTGTCCCAGTCGTAAATAAATTTGGTGTAATTCAGTTGCTTGTTGATCAAATGGTAAGCAACAAAACGGTTCAGGCTGTTGCGGCGGTCAGTAATGTCAGTTATTCCGGCATCTTTAGGGTACACCTTGTCGTACACTTCTTTGGCACGTTCTTTTAAATCATCCAGGGTATGTATGCCCAATGCAGCATAGGTGGAGTCGCTCTCAACAAGTGCAGTAAAACCATACTTACGAAATCTGGGTACCCGCACATTGGAGGCAGATTCATCAATGTTATAGTTGTTTCGATCGTACGATTTGTCTTCAATCAGCATCAACTCCTTGTCTAAACCGGTGGCCATTAATGCACTAAAAAACAGGCTGAATTTATCGTCGCCTGACAGTTCTTCCACAAGGGTCTTTTCACTGGGATTCAACACCTCCCCAATTTGATGAATCATCCCGTTGTGCACTTCAATATCCGCATATACAATGGGCGATGTTTTGTTTACCCGAATGGTAAAGCCTTGCTCATCAAAATCGGTATAGGTAATGGAAATAAACCGGTCACTCATCGTTTTTTGCCCCAATCTTCCTTCAAAAAAATCGGCGGTTGGAATTTCGAAGCCCCGAATAATATGGTCAAACGCAATGGTACGTAGGCTATCCACCGGGAAATCTTCCAGAGATGTTTTCCCTTTTAAGGCATAAAAACGGTGCATGGCATCGTTATTGGGCGCAAAACAGGTATACAAACCGTAGGCCTTTAAAAGACCCATTATCCTGGTTGTATCCAGCAGCTTCACAAATTCGGAGTATTGGTCCGGACGTTCCTCCAGGTATTCACCTACCAGTTCACCGGTAAAGGTGTAATAACTGTCAGCACTAATATCGTCGCTGTCGCAACTCATCCAACAGGTAGCCATTGTAACCAGGCCAATTGAAAAAAACAACAGAAAAGGGGTTTGTTTGAAACGAGTCATTGTAAAGATTGTAAAAGTTTAACGGCTCCACCCCTGCTTTTCAAGGAACCGGCATTTCTTGCTCACGTAAATTATGTCAGCAATAAAACTAACCCATCTCCACTGAACGCGAACGTACCAAACTCGTCAAAGGCACGTTATTTTTCAGCAATGCACTTGTTTTATGGCAGGTAACAGCTTGTTTTTCGGAAATGCCTTTGGTCACCCGTTTGGCATATTCCCTGTTTGTAAGGATGGATACGGCCGCTAAGTGCCCGCAGTTTCATGGTGTACATCTCCCTGTGTTCCACGTATAAATACCGGATAGAATAAAACCTCCACTACTCGCGCAGGAATACACTGCAATTATGTTTGTTGCGCACTGCGTTCACTTTTGTCGTTAAGGTACGATTCCAGTTCCTCAAAAATTTTTGAAATACTACCTGCAATGTTGTAATACAACCTGAGCTGCTGTTTTTCAGGAGGAAAGGTACAAGCCGCAATTTCATGCTTCAGCTCCACAAGTAAGGGAGATAAATCAGGCTTTTGCTGCGGCACATCGGCTCCAACAAAATCGGCAGCCTGCCGAAGGAGTTCTGTTATTTGCCCGGCCCGCTTTGGCAAATTACCCGGTACAGGGGTTTGTCCCTCGCGGTGTGCCCCCAGTGCCGAAATGTACGAAAGCAACGCGTGGTTCAGGTAGGTGAGGTTCAATGCATGCTGAATGAGTGCCTGTTTGCTGCGCGGTTCCATGCGCATGCTGTTCCAGGCCAAGGCCAGTTCGTTGCCTGCCAGGTGCGCTTCACGCCGGGCTATGCGGTATTTGAGGTCGTCACTGGTACCGGTGGCATATTCGCTTACTATGGCCTGAAAATAGGCCAAATCCTTCTGCAATACCTTAGTCACAAGCCCGGGAATACGTCGGTACTGCCACCCCGGCCACAAAAACCGGATAACCAAAAAGGCAATAAGCGCCCCTAACAGGGTATCCATTATGCGGGGTATCATGATGTTAAATCCACCATCGCCCGAAATTAAATTGAACGCACTGATAACAAAGGTGGTAATAAATATTACAGCTATCGGATAACGGCTGCGCAGCCAATAAAAAAAGAAATAAACGGAAGCCAGCATCATAAGCACCTGTGCTGCCACCGTTGTAAATACCTGCAGCAATACTATGGCCAGCACCACCCCGGTTACGGTTCCCAGCAAACGCTCAAATAAACGCCTGCGCGTGTCGGTGTAACTAATCTGACTCACAAACAAACTGGTAAGCATAACCCAGGCACCTTTGTCAAGTTGCAAGGCATTTTCAAGCACAAAACCAATAAAAAAACTTAGGGTGAGGCGTATAGCATACCGCATACGGGGATGCTTTAAGGTAAGCTGTGCCTTTATGCGTTGCCACGCCGTGCGCTCGTCTTTTCGCAAACGCGGTATTGCAGTGCCTTCCTCCACATCATCCAGATATTTTAACGAAAGGTGTGAGCGATGCAGGTTATGGTGCAGCAGCATCATCGATTGTGCGCTTACCGGATCAAGCTGTTCCATGTTGGCATCAATGGCTTTCGATATCCAATCCAATGCAGGAGGATGGACATACGCTTCCCCGGTATTGATGTTCTCGGCCAATTGACGGGTTGCATAGGCCAGCTGCCGCAACATTTCGCCAATACCTTCCATCACCTCTAATCGCTGTTTTTTATTGCTGAGCTTATCGTGTCGTTCGTGGGTGGATGCAGCCCGTTCGTGCAAACTTTGCAACATCATAAACCGTTGCAGGTAGGGACGCATTTGCTCCTTGTTTTCCACCTCCCGCTCGTAGTTAATCAGCACCTCCTTAATTTTTTCCAGGGCATTAACTACCTGCACATTCAATAAAGCAAGCTCTTTGTTAACTTCTTCCTGCTCCTCCTTTTTACTTGGAAACAGCCGTGCTTTTGCTTCCAGGTACTGCGACAAACTGACGTAACCTTTAGCCAATTGCTCATTCAACGGGCGCCATGGGTTTATGGAAAGAATGGCCATGGAAACCAGGCCGTGCAGTAAAGCGCCGCCCG
>JAUIMD010000250.1 GCA_030433225.1 Bacteroidia bacterium | reverse complement strand
GCTGCCATGCCTTTTTTCAAGAACCTACACAAGCTGGAAGAGCACTCCTTAAAAGGGCTATCTATAGCTGTTTGCGCCCTTGGAGATTCGAGTTATGAGAAATTTTGCCAGGCCGGAAAGGACCTGGAACAACTGTTGGTTAGCAAAGGTAGCATTGTATTTTCGCCACGGGTAGATTGCGATGCAGAGTTTGCTCCGGCAGCAAAACAATGGATAGGGCAGGTCATGAAGCAATTATCCCTGCTCCAAAAGAATGACACGGATGCAGCTTTTGAAGTAGCAGTAAATGAAAGTACAATGGCCCAAATTGGGGAAATAAACCGGCTTACCGTTGGGGAATCTGCAAAGCCATGCTACCATGTTCAGTTGCTGTTTGATAAGGAGGTTCAGCACATTCTGCCGGGAGATTCGGTGGAACTTGTGCCGCAAAACCCGGTAGCATTGGTACATGATATTGCAGAAAAAGTGGAAGCGGAAAACAGAAATGAACTGTTGCAGTTTTTGGGTGAGCAGGCTGAATTAACTACCCTCACTTCCAACACCCTAAAAAAATACCAGAGCCTGGTCAACCACCCGGTGCTGGCCAAATTGCTAGCCTCGGAGAACGATTTAGCTGATTTTCTGGACAATGCGAATTTTCTGGATGTGATCACCGAGTATCCTGCCCACCTTACATTGGCACAACTCAAACAAATAGTGCCCAAAACACGCGGACGTTTGTATTCCGTCGCTTCAAGTACGGAAGCCAATGCACGTGAAATTCACCTCACGGTAAAATCCATACGGTATAATTACATGGAACGTTTGCACGAAGGGGCGGGCAGCGTGTATGTTACAGAAACCCTGAAACAGGGGGCTTTGGTCAACATCAAACATTACAAAAACCTGGAGTTTCGCCTGCCGGAAAACGAAAATCCACCCGTGATTATGATTGGTACGGGAACCGGTATTGCTCCTTTTCGGGCCTTTATGCAGCACTACGCCCACCATCAGAAAACCGGTAAACTTTGGCTGATTTGGGGGGATAAAAACCGGGCCAGCGATTTTGTGTACGCCGACGAAATTCACCAATACGAACAAGACGGGCTGTTGGCCAAAACCAACCTGGCATTCTCACGCGACCATGATACCAAAATTTATGTGCAGGATTTAATGGCACAAGAGAAAACACTGCTGCTGGAATGGCTTCGGAAAGGTGCCTATATTTATGTGTGCGGATCGGCAAAAATGGGCGAAGACGTGAAACATACGCTACAAATACTTCTTGAAAAATATACCGACGAGGCCGGATCTTTAACTTTTGAGAAGCTGTTGACGGAGCAGCGTTACCGGGAAGACATTTACTAAGAGGGGGGAGAAATCTTCTATCTTGTCGTGCGAATCGCCAGAAATTGAGGAAAAAGAGCGGGTGTTTTATACATTTGAGGTTTGCTTCACTGCTTATCTTAAATGCTTATGAAACGTAGCCTATTTTTACTTTTAGTCCTGTTTGGGGGCTTTACCACGTTTGCACAGGAATTCATCCCCCTTTGGCCGGAAGCTCAAATGCCCAATAGCAAAGGCATGAAGCTGGAACATATCGAAGAACGTGAGCGCATTACCCAGGTAGCCACCCCTGGCATGTATGCTTTTATCACCTCAAAAGAAGAAAACCACGGCAGTGCAGTGTTGATTTGCCCACCCGGTGGCTATGCTAAACTCACCTATAACCTTGCCGGATTCCAGTTTGCCAAATGGCTGAATACCTGCGGTATCAATGCATTTGTTCTCATTCACAGGCTTCCCACTTCTCCTGATTTGGTGGAGCGCGAAAAAGGACCGATTCAGGATGCTCAGCGTGCTATGAAAATGATACGTGCTAATGCAGAAAAATGGAAATTGAATACGCGCAAGATCGGTGTAATGGGTGCATCTGCCGGAGGGCACCTGGCCTCCACCCTTGCAACCCACAGCATAGATTATTCCTCCATTTCAGATTCTTTGGACAATCACCCTTTTGCCCCGGATTTTGCAGTGCTCATTTCCCCTGTTATCACCATGGGGGAATTTGCCCATAAAGGTAGTGTACGAAATCTGTTGGGAGATAGTCCTTCTGACGCACAAAAAACGGCGTTTTCCAACGAACTGCACGTGAGCACACAAACTCCACCCACTTTTATAGCGGTAGCACAAAACGACCCGGTGGTTCCTGCCATGAATAGTTTGCTGTTTTACCAATCAATGATTCAGCATAAAGTGCCCGGAAGCCTGCACGTGTTCCAAAAAGGAGAACATTCCATTGCCCTGCGCAACACTCCTGACTACATTGACCTGTGGGCGGCGTTGTGCGAAAAATGGTTGCAGGACATAGGTATGGTTCGGTAAAGCACTGACACCTACAGCCAAAAAAAAGGAGGCCTCCCCATTGGAAAGCCTCCTCGCAAGTATAAGAAAGGAATCTACTCAGCTTTGATAAGGATCGTATTCACGTTCCATTCTTTTACCGAAAGGTAATACATACCAGATGGTAAGTCCTGAATGTTTAATGAGGTCGTTGTTGTACCAGCCTGCACCTGAAGTGCACGGGTTGCCACTTCGGCACCTACCGCATTGTAAATCCTTACTGTAACCTCGGCATCCACCTTACTGGTGAATCGAATGCTTACTCCATCGGTAAATGGGTTTGGATAAGCAATCACGGCGGCATCTCCTTTTGTTGGCTCAACTGCCGTACCTGTCAGCTTTAATCCAACAATTACCGGGTCATGATCCGAAGAGCGGTATGCATTCGGTTGGAAATACGCCTCATCCCCAAAATACGAAAGCATATCCGGATAAAGCGAGTTGATGTGCCAGATGGCCGTGCTGCTTACCTGCGCATGTAAGGTTTGGTTCGCCAAGGCGTAATCCAGGGTACCGTACTGGCCGTCGTACACGTAAGAGAAGTCCCCTTCCACCAGGTTCACATATTCCAGTTTTTTCAGGGTATCAATCGGATCTTCCATCGCGTAGGCATTCAAATCCCCCAGAATCAGGAAGTCAGGATCGTTGCTACCGGTCGGATCCGTTTCCAACCATTCTACCAGGGTAGCGGCAGCTTTTGCACGTGTGCCGTTACAATTGCCCTGCTGGTCGCTAAGGTTCGGATCGCCAATATCGTCACAATCCGAGCCTTTTGATTTCAGGTGATTTACCACGGCAGTAAATACTTCATTGGTGGCAATTTCTTTAAACGACTGGGCCACTGCAGGGCGATTAAACTGGTCGTTAAAGTTTTCGCTAAAGGCATTGTTCAATATCGCATAATCGCCAACCAACTCTACCGTAGCCGGTTTGTAAATAAAGCCGACCTTAATTTCGTCGGCATAGCCATCGCTATACGCCGCCACTTTCCCGGTTTTTACAAAATCGTACGCTTCTGCACCAATTGCGGTGTTCAGAGAATCCACCAACGATTTCATGGCGCTGGTGTTTTCATCTTCATCGTTTTCAATTTCAATCAGACCTACCACATCGGCATCCATCGCTTGTAAGGCTGCCACAATTTTTTGGCTTTGGCGGGTAAATTCTTCAACGCTGGAAGCACCACGAGAGGTTGGGAAACCGGTTCCGTCTCCATTTCCATTGAAATAATTTAATACGTTAAACGTGGCCACGTTCAAGGTCGCATCTCCCATGTCGGGCAGCTCCTCGTTTTGTGCGTAATTAAACTCCGGTGCTGCGGTTGGATAAATGCGGTACATCCCAAAATCGTAGGCCAGAATTCCAGTAAGGTTGTTCACCGTTGTTCCGGCAACCATGGCTTCGCCTTCTTGTAAAAAAGGAATGGGGGATGGATTGCTGGCGCTGTTGGCATCATCCAACATAATGGAATTGGCATCGCTAGCTGCCATGTGGGCATCTATGGCAGATGCATTGTATGCTCCACTTTCGTCGTATGGTTCCACCACCTGTGTTACTGTTTGCAATAAGCCCGATGCCGACAAGCGCACCTGACCATAGGTATGCAACTGGCGGTTTTCGGTTACCGTCATTTCGTTGGTGATTTTAATCCGCATGCCTTCGAATTGCTCCAGCGATTTATCTGCGCTCATCGGTAGGGTAACTTCTACTATCTCTGGCAGATTTGCTCCAGAACCATGAACAACAATTTCTGAAACATCTTTCAGTTCGGTGATGCCGTACATTTCAGCTACCAACCCGGTAACATCGATGGAATCTCCTACATTCACTTTTTCTTCTGTGTAAATATACAAGCCTTCAGAGGTGGTCTCATCGTCGTCACCGGTAGGATCTTGCAGGAAGAATCCGGTCAGGTTGGCGGTAAAACCGGCATCGGTATACGGCGCTTCATTGTCGAAGGTGGCAGTAACCACACCCGAAGTGGTCACAATGTAGTTTTCCAATGGCGACTCATCGGCATTTCCCTGAATTTCGGCAATGGTCACTTTTC
>JAUIMD010000249.1 GCA_030433225.1 Bacteroidia bacterium | reverse complement strand
GTTTGTTTAGCTTGGCAGTACGCAATGAGCGCACAGGAATTTCAAAGGTTCCAACTTTGTAATATTCGTCAAAAAAAGCACGTTCAATAAGCTCCAGCAAAGCATCCACTTTTGCGGGCACTTCATGTTGAAAATTTGCGAACGCCTCCAGGTACCTATTTGCGGTTCCTTCAATTTCTTCCAGTTTTTCGCGCAACTCTGCTTTTTGTGGAAATGGGTTTTCGACGGTAAACAGGTGCTCCATCTCCACCACCTCTGTTTTTATTTTTGTGAGGCACTCCATTTCCAAAAGCAACACCTCTTCCAGCAGGTTCCATAATTGGGATGTGGGCAATAGCAAGTAGTGCAGCCTGGCATAATTGCGCAAAAGTACTGTACGTTTCCAATGCAGCGTTTTGTGTTTTTTTACCAGTGCTCTGTGCAATGCAAACGCTGTTTTTTTCAGCTTTTTAATGGTCGAAACTCTGGCAGTATCACTTGCAAAAGGAATGAAGCTTTTATCCTCCTGTTTCTCGGTCAAGGTTTCGGTAACGGTTTCCAGAAGTTCATCGCGGCGTGTGGCAAAATCAAGGGTCAGTTGCTCAAAGGCATCCATCTGGGGCTTATTGTAATAGCGAATATTGATGGCCACCAACTGACTTAAAAAATGCTGTTTTTGCTGTAGAAAGGCCTTACTTTTAATGGAGTGAGCATCGTCCATCCAATGCATAAACAAGGAACTTGCTTTTAAAATGGCATGGATAAATTCTTCGGTACGCGCCATACGGTCGTTTAAAATACCTTGTATGGAAGTGTGGTACACCTCCCGAAATGCCCCAGAAACTGCTGTTGGATTACTTAGCATTAACCTTTTATTTTTTCAGTTAACCCGGTTGTAAAAAACTTTGCCAGCCTCCTTCTTTCCCGTATTACCCGGTACCGCCCGCTTTGTCATGTGTACACCAGGGTACATGTAAGGCCAAATACCCGGTTCACTTAAAACGGGAGGATGATTTTTTTTACGTACAGATTTCAAGCCATCCCATGTTTGGTGCGCCTAAACACGCCATGCTTTGTGTGCAAGCTTCTGTTTTTAAAAAAATCTGAGTACTGGTCGTTCTCTCAAACTCAGGTCATTAAAATAACAAAAAAAAAACGGGATTGTTAATAGGGAATCACATCCCTACATTAAATAAAAAATGCAGAAAAGTGTGCTTCACCTTTCTGCATTTTACTTCATTTATAAGGGTGGAAATTTTATTCCTGCTCCGCCAAAAAGCGCTCTGCTTCAATGGCTGCCATACACCCTGAACCGGCTGCTGTTACAGCCTGACGGTATACACTATCCTGCACATCTCCACAGGCAAAAACACCTGGAAGGCTTGTTTTTGGGGTACCGTTTTTGGTTAAAATATACCCCACTTTATCGGTTTCAAGGTAGTCTTTAAAAATATCAGAGTTGGGTTTATGCCCAATTGCCAGGAAAAATCCATCAATAGGTACCTTCACTTCTTTTTCGTCGCTGCTTCCTTTTTTGTGTACCAGGGTAACTCCTTCTACTCCGTTGTCACCGTACAATCCAACGGTTTGGTGCTCCCACAACACCTCAATATTTTTGGCTTTAAACACCCGCTCCTGCATTACTTTGGAGGCTCTCAATTCGTCACGACGAACCACCATGTATACTTTTTTACATAAGCCGGCAAGGTACAATGCTTCTTCAGCAGCAGTATCTCCGCCACCAACCACGGCCACATCTTTTCCACGGTAGAAAAAGCCATCGCAGGTTGCACAGGCACTTACCCCCTGTCCGGCGTATTTTTCCTCATCCGGAATGCCCAAATATTTAGCCGTAGCACCGGTGGAAATAATAACCGTATCCGCCTCAACAATTTTATTATCATCAATGGTAATCTGGTAAGGACGTTTGGATAAATCGGCCTTGGTGGCAGTACCCCAACGTACATCCGTTCCAAACCGGCTGGCTTGTTTTTTCAGGTCTTCCATCATTTCGGGGCCTGTAATTCCCGATGGATACCCTGGAAAGTTTTCTACCTCTGTGGTGGTGGTTAACTGACCACCGGGTTGCATTCCTTCGTACATAACCGGACTCAGATTTGCACGTGCCGCATAAATGGCTGCTGTGTATCCCGCAGGTCCTGAGCCAATAATGAGGCATTTTACACTTTCTTTGTCCGTAATTTCTTTACTGCCAGATGGCTCTGACGAGGTGTTTAATTTACCAAATTCCATGTCTGTATTTTTATTAATTTTCTCTTAAATCCACTGTTTCTTTTACCGTAAGCCCTTGCGCATTAAAGTTAAAAAATGCAGCATTCAGCTTTTCGCCGGGCGTTTCGTAATGCAAATCAATGCGTAAAGCACTTTCGTCTTTAGCCAACATCTGTAAAGAAACAAATTCTTTTTTTTGCTTGTTCAGTTTAACCGTTATCAAAATGTAAGGGCTGTACGGATCCTGGGCTACCATGTTTATCGCCATCATTTCACCGGTTTCTTCTTTTAAATCGAACTTAAACCCCGTTTTGTACGACAGCAGCATGCTCACCGGGTTATTCTCATCCAAGGCCGTGGTATCCAAGGGCTGAATCATCACCTCTTCATCATCAGGCCGATAAATGTACTGGTCCTTACCGTCATAAAACACGATGAAATCTTCACTCAAAACCTTGTATTTTTCTCCTTTCATGTATACGGTGCCTTCCGACAGCACTTCTGCTTCCTTTTGGGTAACATCACTCACAAGGTAATGCAACTGAATGTCCTTTCCGCTTTTTAACTTGTCCAGGGCATCGTCCAGGTGTACCCTCACCTCGGGGTTAAACTGGGCATGCAACTGCAGTATACCCGCCAAAATCAGCACTAAAATCCAATGTAGTTTTAGCATAATTATTTATTTGGTTGGAAGGTGAATCAAGAAACGTACCAGTAATTTAAATCCTCCTGTACCTGCCTGAATTCTCCTTCATAAAAAACCTTAAACGCCCATATCTTTGATGTGTTTTTCCAGGGAATATTCGTCAGGGATGAGCACTTTACGCGCCTTGCTTCCTTCGAATGGCCCCACAATTCCGGCTGCTTCCATTTGATCCATCAAACGCCCGGCACGGTTATAACCAATGGAAAAGCGCCTTTGCAACAAGGAAGTAGAACCACTTTGGTTGGCTACAATAACGCGGGCAGCCTCCACAAAGTTATTGTCAAGGTTGGCCAGCGGATCTTCTCCGGCGCTCCCTGACCCGGCACTTTCTGCGGCCTCAAACTCGGGTAGCTCAAATACCATGGGATACCCCTGCTGCTCACCAATATGGTTCACAATGTCTTCCACCTCAGGCGTGTCAATAAAGGCGCACTGCAAACGTATGGTGGTGCTGTTTACCGATATCAGCATGTCCCCCCTTCCTATTAACTGGTTGGCACCGGGACTGTCAATAATGGTACGTGAGTCGATCATTTGTGACACCTTAAATGCAATTCTGGCAGGGAAGTTGGCCTTAATTACGCCTGTAATAATATTGGTGGATGGGCGTTGGGTTGCAATAACCATGTGTATACCTACCGCCCGTGCCAACTGGGCAATTCGTGCAATGGGCAATTCAACCTCTTTGCCGGCCGTCATTATGAGGTCGGCAAATTCATCAATAATTAATACGATGTAAGGCAGGTATTTATGGCCTTTATCGGGGTTAAGCTGGCGTTTTACAAATTTATGGTTGTATTCTTTTATGTTTCGGGTGTGGGCCTGTTTCAGCAGGTTGTAGCGGTTATCCATTTCAACGGTGAGCGAATTCAGCGTTTGCACCACACGGGTAACGTCATCAATAATGGGCTCGTCCTGGTCGGGCATTACGGCCAAAAAGTGCTTATCAATTTTTGAATAAATGCTCAGCTCCACCTTTTTAGGATCCACCATTACAAACTTTAACTGGGATGGATGCTTTTTGTATAACAAGGAAGTAATGATGGCATTTAACCCCACCGATTTTCCCTGGCCGGTGGCCCCGGCTACCAAAAGGTGCGGCATTTTTGCCAGATCGAAGGTATACGTTTCGTTGGTAATGGTTTTACCCAGTGCTATGGGCAATTCAAATTTACTTTCCTGAAACTTTCGACTGGCCACCACACTGCGCATGGAAACGATCTCAGGCTTAAGGTTAGGCACTTCAATACCAATGGTTCCTTTCCCCGGTATAGGGGCAATAATGCGGATACCCAGGGCCGAAAGGCTTAGGGCAATATCATCCTCAAGGTTTTTAATTTTGGCAATTCGCACCCCTGCCGCCGGAACAATTTCGTAAAGTGTAACGGTTGGGCCAATGGTGGCTTTTATGCTATCAATGGAAATGCCATAATTCTCAAGCGTTTGTACAATGCGATTTTTATTGTTAACCAACTCATCTTCCGATACCTGTATGTCGGATTTGTAATCCACCAATAAA
>JAUIMD010000248.1 GCA_030433225.1 Bacteroidia bacterium | reverse complement strand
CCAGGCTCACGTACCCAAACGACTTTACCTTGCTTTGGTGTTCACTCACATCATGGTCATGGTCCCAATGGAAAACCTTTTCCAAAATAAACATTGCAAGAATTCCTGCAAAAACCAGGAATGAGGTTACGGCCGGTGAAGAGGATGAATTAAAGGCTTCGGGGATAAGGTGTAAAAAAGCATTGCCCAGTATGGCTCCTACGGCAAAGCTTACAATACCATGCACCCACTTTGAGAGGTGCTCGGTTTTAAACGATAAAAATAAAATGCCTGTGAACGACATCATGCTCACAATAAACACACTTATAATGGCGTAAACCCAATTGTATTCCATGTAATTTGCTGTTAGTTTTTTTACCGCTTTTCGGTTTTATTGCATGTTTTGCAAACCCCCTCAAACGTTATGTCGGTCTGCTTTATTTTAAAGCCGTCGGGCAAAGCGATGTTTTCCTTTTTTTGAGGATGGATGCACAGGAGTTTGTGGCAGGCTGAACAATAAAAATGGTAATGCTCATGTCCGGCATTTTCCCCTGCATTTACCATGTACAGGGTGGAATCGTGCAAAGTAATGGAGTGCAAAACCCCTGTTTCTACCAATGTCTTAAAGGATCGGTAAAAAGTGGTGCGGTCAAACTTATTGTGCAAGGCCTCTTTCACCTGGTTTTCGGTAAGTGCGGCATCGGCCTCCAACAAAACGTTTAAAATGCCTATGCGGCATTCGGTGCATTTTAATTGGTGGTGTTGCAAAATGTGTGTTGCCTTCATTGCTCAAAAAATAGAAGCCACAAAGGTAATTCATTTTGCAACATCGTTGCATTTATTGGGCAAAATGTTTGCAGTAATACTTAATTAAACCGTACCGGCAATTATTTCAGCACTTTGTCAATAGGAACCGGTTTACCTTTTTTAAGTACCAAGATTTTAGCATCGGGGTAATCGTTGGATACCCGTTCCAATGCGGCATCCACTTCGGTGTACAGTTTGTATTCGCCGGCGTAATAGTAATAGGTGCCTTTGTGTTTGAATTCGCTGATTTGTGTTGGGTCCACAAAGTTTGTTTCGTCAATGGCAATGGCGTTTTCGGTTTTCTTAACCAAAATTCTGAAATCAAGGTCTTTTTCATCCGCCAGTTTTTTCATCACCCCTTCTTTGTCCAGGTAAATGGATTTTCCGTTGTTAAACAACGAAAACTGCACGTAACGTCCCGGATAATTTTTCATATCCCGCAGCAGGTCATCGGCACTGTTGCTAACCGATGAAAGGTTGTTGTACAGTTCGGCATCGGTCATGAGTTTGTGCAGCGTACCTTCCTCGTTGTTTAACGATGCGGTAAGGGTGTTCAGGTTGCCCATAGTACCTTCCAGTTCGGCCATTATTTGTGCATAGGCCTCGGGGTTGGTAATTTCTTTAATATTTTGCATTATCGCCGCAAGGGTTTCGCGCTCTTCGGCTAAGCGTGCGGTAATCAGGTTAATGTTTTCAATGGTTTCATTAATGGCATGTTTGCCCGCAGCAATTTCACCCGATACCAGTTGCAGGTTTTTGATAATCAGGTGCAGGTTGCGAATCATATCTTCTGAAAGGGCTTTGTTAACGGAGCCGGTAATCGTATCCACCCGGTCAAGAATCAATTCGCTTTTTTCCTTAATAGGGCCTATTTCATCGTTAAACTTATTAAGCAGGTCAATTTCCGTGTGTCCTTTAATGGTATCACCTGAGCTGTAATAACGGGTGGTGTTGCCAATTTCCATCACAATACCTTTGGTGCCCATTAAACTCACGCTGCTTAAAACCAGTCGCGAATCTTTAGGAATGGAGATGTTTTTATCAATAACAATTTTCACCAGTATATCTTCCGGGTGTTGGGCATCAAACATAATGGCATTTACCTGCCCCACTTTCAATCCACGTATCAAAACCGCATCCGACTCCATTAAGCCTGAAATTTCGGGGTAGGTAATGTAATATTGGTTGGATGGTTTTAAAATGTTGCGGCCCCGTAAAAAGTTATACCCCCAGATAAAGGAAATTAGGGCGGCAATAACCATTAAGCCTATTTGTAAGTACTTGTTCTTTTTTATGTTCATAATGCGTTATTTCAGTAAAAGTTAATGGGGTTGTAGCAATGTGTTGCGCTGTTATTGACGATTTAGTAACGGTGTTTATTTCCTAAACATGACCAATGCCGGCAAAATTACAATAAAAAAAACCAAAGGTGTTTTCTCGTATAGCAATAATTGAGGTTTACGTCAACTTTGTTTATTGGGGCAATTGGCGCATTTCAGCAATGCTGAGCTTTGTTCCGTTTTTAAAGGCAATAATAAAGGCATCCGGAAAACGATCTTTTACCTTTTTTTGAATGGCTTTAATATCGTCGCGATTTTGCGAGTTGCCCAACGTATACTTATAAAAGGCACCTTCCTGAAAATAGTCCAGCTCGTCGAGGTTTTTAATGCTGGCATCGCCTGCCGGAATTTGGTGTGTGGAGGCCATAATTTGTAGTTTGTACACCACCACATCGTTGGTGGTGGGCTGTGGAGTGGTGGGCGCAGGTGTTTCTTTTTTCGCCTCCACCTGCGGTGCAACAACAGCAGCTGCAGCAACTTCCTTTTTTTCTTCCATTGGCGGAGGCGTTTCTCCGGCAGTTTTTTCACTTTTCTTATCTCCGGATTGTTCTGCTGTAGCAGCCGGAGTTTCCACCTTTTCGGGGGTGCTGGCAGGTACGGGGGTGTAGGTAGGAACCACGTTTTTTGACGCACTGGCCAATGCTGCATGGTTACGGTTTTCAATGGCCTTTTTATAGTCGCGTACGGCACGGTAAATGGCCGAGGCCATGTATTCCTGCCCCTGCGAAGTGTTTAAATAGGCTTCTTCATCGGCATTGGTAATGTAGCCCAGTTCCACCAAAACAGAGGGCATGGAAGTTTCGCGCAACACCAGGAACCCGGCCTGATGTACGCCCCGGTCGTTTCTTCCGGCGCGCGTTCTGAACTCTGTTTGTATGGTGTTGGCCAACTCGGTGCTTTGCTCTAAAAACGCATTCTGCACAAAGTTGAAAATAATATACGATTCAGGTTTTCCGGGATCAAACCCTTCATACTTATCCTGGTAATCGTCTTCGAGTTTAATTACGGCATTTTCCTTTTGTGCCACACGCAGGTTATCATCGGTACGGTGCAGCCCCAGTACATAGGTTGACGGCCCGTATACCGATTTGGATCCCACCGCATCCACATGGATGGAAATGAATAAGTCGGCATCCACCTCGTGGGCAATTTGTGCACGCTGCATCAGGTCCACATATTCGTCTTTTTTACGGGTGTAAAATATTTCTACATCTTTTAAATTTTCTTCAAGGTAATTACCGGTAAGCAGGGCTACCTTTAACGCGATATCCTTTTCTTTACTCTTTTTACCAATGGCGCCCGGATCTTTGCCACCATGACCGGCGTCAATAACGATTCGTTTAATGCCATACCCCTGGGAAAAAAGGGAGGGGGTTGCAACGCATAAAAGGAGCAAAAGGAGGTAGTTTTTAACTTTATTTCTGGCCATAATTTTAAGTCCCATCTTCCCGAAAGATATTAAAATTTTTAACGCAACATGAACCGTCTAATTTTATTCCGCTTGTTTGTAATATCGGCGGTTTTGAATAGTTTTGTCGGACATTTTCACGCTCACAGGTGCAAAAATAAAATTTATACCTTGTTATTAAAACGGTTTTTTTACCTATTTGTCATAATCCTGGTTAATTCTGGTGCCATAATGGTTGCACAAACCCCTATGCCGGCAGATTCACTGGGGTTCGTCACCGACACCCTGCATACACTGGAGCAAGAATATGTGTCCCCGTCACCCGGTACCCCAAAAGGAGATTCACTGCTGCTGGAAGCCGATCCATCCCAACGACTATCCCCCGAAAAAGAAATATTTGAAGATGAAATTACCTATACCGCCGATTCTATTGTGGGGATAGGTTCAGGCGTGTTTCTGCTGTATGGAAATGCTGAAATTTCGTACGGTGAAAGCACCAAGCTACGGGCCGATTTTATACGGATGAACATGGACAGCAGCATGGTTTTTGCCCAGGGAGGTAAGGATAGTGTGGGGGCCTGGGTTGGAAAGCCTGAGTTTGAAGATGGGGGAACGGTTTATGTTTCGGAGGAAATGATTTACAATTTCAACTCCGGTAAAGGGTTTATTACCAACGTAGTTACCGAGCAGGGCGAAGGGTACGTGACCAGTAATGAGACAAAGCGCATCGATGAAAATACCTTTTGTATGCGCAACGGTAAATACACTACCTGCGATGCGCATGACCATCCTCACTTTTACCTGAAAATGTCGAAGGCCAAAGTGCGCCCGGGCAAAAACATTGTAACCGGGCCGGCCCACCTGGTGGTGGAGGATGTACCCCTGCCATTGATATTGCCTTTTGGCTTTT
>JAUIMD010000247.1 GCA_030433225.1 Bacteroidia bacterium | reverse complement strand
TACGTACGCAATCCACCATTAAAGTGGATGGCATTTTGGACGAAAGCAGCTATTCAACCGCACCACCTGCACAGGATTTTATGCAGATTATTCCACGTAACGGTGCCCCTTCATTTCAACCCAGCGAAGTAAAATTTTTATACGACGATGCCGCATTGTACGTGGGAGCCGTGTTGTACGACTCCCGGCCCGACAGCATTTTTAACCTGTTAACCGAGCGGGACCACATTGGCCGCTCCGATTATTTTGGCGTATACATCGATCCCTATAACGAGGGCCTTACCAGTTACGGTTTTTTTGTAACGCCCGCCGGTGTACAAATTGATTTAAAGGCCATTAAACGAAATTTTGATTCTGAAGAGAGCAGCTGGGATGCGGTTTGGGAGAGTGCAACCGCCATTACCGACAGTGGCTGGGTGGTAGAAATGCGAATTCCGTATTCGGCATTGAGGTTTCCAAAAAAGGAAGCACATGAATGGGGATTAAACATGTTTCGACAAATCAGAAGGTACAACTCCAATAACTCATGGAATTTTATCGACACCCAGGTAAACGGTTTTATCCAGCAACAGGGTGAGCTTACCGGCATTAAAAACATTGCGCCCCCTCTACGCCTTTCACTATCGCCGTACCTGTCATTTTACAGGCAAAACAATACCAATGCAGGCTACAGTAATGTATACAAGGGAGGAATGGACCTGAAGCTGGGAATTTCGGAAAGCTTCACACTCGACATGATGCTGATACCCGATTTTGGTCAGGTACAATCGGACGACATCCAACTCAACCTATCCCCCTATGAAATTTATTACGACGAACGCCGGCAGTTTTTTACCGAAGGAATGGAGCTTTTTCAGCGGGCCGACATTTTTTATTCGCGCCGGATAGGTGCCGAACCCAAGTTTAGAAATGATGTGGAAAACTCGATGCAAGAGAACGATTCCCTGACGAACAACCCCATTACTACGGACATAGTAAATGCTACAAAAATTTCTGGACGTACGAGAAATGGTATTGGCATTGGCTTTTTTAATGCGATGACCCTAAAATCGGAGGCCGAGATTACCGATACCCTGACAGGCGAAAAACGCAGTGAACTTACCCAGCCGTTTACCAATTACAATGTATCGGTGGTAGAAAAAGCCTTGAAAAACAATTCGTACATCAGCCTGATTAACACCAACGTATCCATGCTAAACTCGGCATGGATAGCCAACGTTACCGGCACAGAATTTAAGTTTATCACCAACGAAAACAAATACACCTTTGAAGGTACCTCAGCCATAAGTTATAAAGCCGACAAAACGGCCGAAACCGGCTACATGTACGATGCCCGATTTAAGAAATCGTCAGGCAGGCTAAAGTACGCTGTGGGACAGGAGCTGAAAACCGATACCTATGACCCCAATGACCTGGGATATGTGCGAAGAAACAACGAGATAATTACCAATGCCGGCCTGTCGTACAACCTTTTTGACCCTAACTGGATTTACAACGAGTGGTACAATGATGTGTGGATCGACTATGTACGTATCTACAACCCCTCAGATGTATACGGAACCGAAATTGGCGCTGCTACCTACATGATTTTTAAAAATTATATGGAAGGTGGATTTTGGGTGGTGTACAATACCGATAGAAACGATTATTTTGAAACGCGCACTGCCAATCAATATGTGATTGACCCCATGTCCATTCAAGGGGAAATAAATTATGAAACCGACTCCAGAAAAAAACTGAGCCTGGATGTGGAGTTTGGTGCTAAAAACCACCCTAAAACCGACCAATACAGCTTGTGGAACTGGTTGGAAATTGAATGGAGAATTGGGCAAAAACTTAACATCGAGTTTGATTTTGGTCAGCGCAAAACCTTCAACGACATTGGCTTTGTGGATAAAAATGAAGCAGAAGACAGCATCTACTTCGGCAAACGCCTATCGCACTGGATGGAAACAAAACTGGAATTGAAGTATGTGTTTAACAACAAAATGGCCTTAAGTTTTCGGGGACGGCATTACTGGTCGGGCGCACAATATTTACAGTATTATGTACTCAACACCGACGGCAGCCTAAACCCGGATACCCCCTACAACGCCCCCAACGACATAAGCTTTAATGCCTTTACCATTGATATGGTATATACGTGGGTTTTTGCCCCTGGCAGCGAGCTTTCAATTGCCTGGAAAAACACCATTTACGACGAACAAAACCGGTTTGAAAGCCATTACCTGAACAATATAAACCGAACATTTAGTGCAGCGCAGGCCAACAGCATTTCGCTAAAAGCCTTGTATTATATTGATTTTAATGCGGTAGTAAAAGGTAAAAAATAATACTTTTGGCTCTCGCCGCTAAGGGCGGTAAAGCGTTACGCATGAAACACGTGGAATCCAATATTTATCGTAAAAATTACTACAGCTTTTTAAGGCTTGAAAAAGGGCTGTCAGAAAATACCCTGGAGGCGTACATGCGCGACTACCAAAAACTGGAAAACTTCAGCAACGACCTGGGGAAATCCCTCACGCAACTCACCCTAAATGATTTGCAGCTGTTTATAAAGGAGCTAAACGAGCTGGCCATTTCTGCCACCACCCAGGCCCGCATCCTTTCCGGCATAAAATCGTTTTTTAAATACCTGCTGCTCGAAGAAATAATTGACGACGATCCCACCAGTTTGCTGGAAGCTCCCCACTCAGGCCGCAAACTTCCTGAGGTTTTATCGGTGGATGAAATTGATCGGATGCTGGCCGTAGTTGACCTCTCAAAACCTGAGGGACAGCGGAACAAAGCCATAGTAGAAACGCTTTACAGCTGCGGCCTGCGGGTATCGGAATTAATTGACCTGAAGCTATCCAACCTATTTAAAGAAGAAGAATTTGTGCGTGTTATTGGCAAAGGAAACAAGGAACGGTTTGTGCCTATGGGCCAACGTGCACAGAACGAAATTGAACTATATACCACCACAGACCGCCTGCAATTGGACATACAGCCCGGAAACGGAGATTATGTATTTTTAAACCGAAGAGGGAAAAAACTGACCCGGGTAATGATTTTTACCATTGTTAAAAACCTGGCTCAGTTGGCCGGAATACAAAAAGAGGTGAGTCCGCATACGTTTCGCCACTCCTTTGCAACGCACCTGCTGGAAGGAGGCGCCAACCTGCGTGTAATCCAGCAAATGCTGGGGCATGCATCCATTTTAACCACCGAAATTTACACCCACCTGGATAACCAAATGTTGCAGGATACGGTGAATTTATACCACCCGCGCGCCAACCGATAAGGGAATTTACCCAACCAGTTCGGGCAGGTTGGCTCCAATCATGCGGGCTACGGCATATACCACACTAAACAAAGCCAGCACCATTATAACCAACCCACTAATGCGGTTTACCCAAAACAAGCGGCGAGGATTAAAACGGTCCCGAAAAAAGTTAACCAGGGTACTAATGCCAAACCACCATAACATTCCACCCGAAAAAATGCCTGCCGAAGTGCGCGCCTCGAGCAAGCTTAAACCGGTAAAAATTCCTAAAAAAAGAAACAGAATAACCGGGTTGGATAAGGTGATTAAAAAGGTGGTGAAAAAGTCTTGAAAATAATTGCTGCTTGAACGGTTTTGTTTACGCAACTGCTTTACCGGGTTAGAGGAAACAATAAAAAAGCCGAAAATCAGCAGTACTACACTGCCTATGAGTTGTAGCAGGTTTTCGCGGGCTTTCACAAAATCAATAATCACCCCTAAACTAAACCCGGCAATTATGGCGTACAAGGTATCCGAAAGCGCTGCGCCAACCCCCGATGCAAAACCCGAGAGCCGTCCCTTGCTTAAAGTTCGTTGAATAATTAACACACCAATAGGCCCCAGGGGGATTGATGCCAACAAACCAACAATTATTCCATCCAGATATACGCTTAGCATAATTTACCTTTTACCCTACCTTCAAAAAACCATTCAGGTACCGTGTAGCAAACAATGCAAAAGAATAAAATGTTATGCGAAACTCCATAATTATAGCGGTAATTCAAGTTAATTTTAAATAAACCATAGGGTAAATTTGGGGGGAGTTTTGTACCTTTTCTTAATTAAATCTTTCACACTATGGATACAAATAAAGTAATTGAGGTGCATGCCGCCTCCATCGTAGAGATTGAAAAAATTCAGGCTTACCTGGAAGAAAACGGAATCAGCAGTTCCATTCGTGATGAATTTTCAGAGGGGCTGCATGCCGGTTTTCCCAATGGTATTCCTAACCAGGTTTCGTTGTATGTTTTGGAGAGTGATGCGCCAAAGGCCCGTACCATTATTAACGATTTTAAGCAGGATTAACGATAGCCCGCCACATCATCCTGCACCCGTTGCCGGTAAGTGAGTGCAATTTTTTCGATCAGAGGATGCGGCACCGTAAACGCATACTGCCCAATGCATTGAACCGGCAAAATTCCCGGAGACGTACCGGTAAAA
>JAUIMD010000246.1 GCA_030433225.1 Bacteroidia bacterium | reverse complement strand
CACCTTTTTAAAATCTCGATCCAGAATCTCGTGCGTAATTATTTCTGCCAGGCGTTTTTCCGGGTAAAGATGTGCCTCTTTTTTTATCTGTGCTTCAGATACGTCAATGGCGTACAGTAATGCCATGAGTTTCTCCTGACTGGTGTTCAACAGGTTTTCAATTTCCGGCAACAATTGCTTATACAATTCAAAATAAGCCCATTGCAAATCTTGTGGAAAGTGGATTTCGATTCCAAAGCGCTCAAAATCCACAATGATTTGCCCGGCAGTTTCCCGAACAAATTTTTCATTGTTGTAAAACAACGCTACATTTTTATACACCTGTTTCAGTTCCATGCACTAAGCTCGCTTTTTATCGTTATGATAAGCGGTTTTTAAAGTCTTCGTAGGTAAACTCACGGTGCACAACAACAGTGCCATCTTCTTTTAATGTTGTAATGGCAGGATGCCCTACTCCATTAAACATAGTGGTTTTTACCATGGTGTAGTGAATCATATCTTTAAACACCACCAAGTCTCCTACTTGCAAAGGTTTGCCAAAATCATATGGCGCCATAAAATCACCGGCCAGGCAACTCACTCCCCCCAGCCGATAGATATGCTCACTTGTGGTGTCCGGATCTTTGGCACCTACAATACCGGGGCGGTAAGGCATTTCCAGGGTGTCTGGCATGTGCGCGGTAAACGACACATCCAAAATCGCGGTTTTTACCCCTTTGTGCGTAACAATATCCTGCACGGTTGAAATCAGTACCCCGGTTTCCCAGGCAAATGCGCTACCCGGTTCCAGCAGAACTTTTACCTGGTACTTTTTTTGAAATGTTTGCAGCAGGTTAATCAGGTGCTGGTGGTCATATCCCTGGCGGGTCATGAGGTGTCCTCCGCCCATGTTTACCCATTTTACCTGGTGCAGGTAGCGCCCATATTTTTCTTCCAAAGCCTGCAAAACTTTTTCCAGACTATAAGAATCAGACTCGCACAATACATGAAAATGGATGCCTTCCACCCCATTGGGCAATTCGGATGGAAATTCGGCACTCCCAATTCCAAGGCGCGAACCGGCCGCACTGGGGTTGTAGAGGTCTGTGCCGACATCCGAATACTCGGGATTCACCCTTAATCCACATGAAATTGGGTGGCCTGCCTGCAATGTTCTAGGATAGAATTTTTGAAACTGTGCTACGGAGTTAAAAACGATGTGGCTGCTGTACTTCATCAACTCATCAAATTCGTCGTCACGATAAACAGGAGCATAAACGTGTGCCCGGGTTTTCATTTCTTCGTAGCACAGGCGTGCTTCGAACAGTGAACTGGCAGTGGCTCCATGTACATATTGGCGCACCAAAGGAAAAGCACTCCACATGGCGAAGCCTTTAAAAGCAAGAATGATGTCAATTTCTGCGGCATCCATCACTGATTTAATCAGCACAAGGTTTTTGCGAAGCAGTTTTTCGTCCAGCACAAATGCAGGAGAAGGGAGGGTTGAGTAGTCCATTTTAGATACAAAGAGGGCCTGTAAACAGGCCCTTTTTATGCGATTGTTTAATATTCGAATTCGAGGTTGGCATTCAGTTCTTCGTTCCAGGGCAAGCCGTACTTACCAATTTTTTCCATAAATGGATCCGGATCAAATTCTTCCACATTTTTCACTCCTGTACCACCCCACTCGCCGGTAAGAACGAGCATGGCTCCCAGCATGGCGGGTACCCCCGTAGTGTACGAAACCCCCTGTGTACCGGTTTCATCGTAGGCTACCTGGTGGCTGCAATTGTTCCACACATAATAGCTTTTTTCTTTGCCATCTTTTATCCCTTTTATGCGGCATCCAATGGAGGTTTCTCCCACATAGTTTTCGCCCAGATCGCCCGGGTTGGGCAACACTTCTTTCAAAAATTCAATCGGAATCACTTCTACCCCTTTGTACATTACCGGGTCTATACGTGACATTCCGATATTTTGGATTACCCGCAAGTGTGTTAAATATTCCTGCCCAAAAGTCATCCAGAAACGGGCTCTTTTTAAGGTAGGGAAATTCTTTACCAACGATTCCAGTTCTTCATGGTAAATTACATACGAATCGCGGCCTCCAATGCCCGGATAATTCAGTACTTGTTTTATCTGGTGTGGTTCGGTTTCCACCCACTGACCATTTTCCCAATACTTGCCTTTTTGAATCACTTCACGGATGTTGATTTCGGGGTTGAAGTTCGTGGCAAATGCCTTTCCGTGGTCCCCCCCGTTACAATCCACAATATCGAGGTATTGTATTTCGTCAAAATGATGTTTTGCCGCATATGCGGTATAAATGCTGGTAACACCGGGATCAAATCCACAGCCCAACACCGCCAGCAGTCCTTTTTCTTTAAACTTATCCTGGTAGGCCCATTGCCATTTGTACTCAAACTTTGCCTCGTCTTTCGGCTCGTAATTGGCGGTATCCAGGTAATTTACGCCGGTTTCCAGGCACGCATCCATAATGGTAAGGTCCTGGTACGGAAGAGCAACATTAATTACCAGTTTAGGTCCAAAACTTTGAATCAGTGCCACAAGTTCCGGAACATTGTCCGCATCAACCCTGGCCGTTTTTACCCGTCCTTTACCTACTTCTTTAGCAATCACTTCACACTTTGAAAGTGTGCGGCTGGCCAACAAAATTTCTGAAAACACCTCTGGGTTATCAGCACATTTTGACACCACCACGCGGCCAACACCTCCGGCCCCGATAATTAATACTTTGCTCATTTTTTTACTGTTATCATTAAATCCTGTCAATCGTTACAGATTAACGTGTTGCTATTAAAATCCAGCACAATAAACACAAACTTTGGCAAAATATCCACTCATCCATGTTTTTTTAGCCGGTATTACTTTTTCCTGATTTTTTGGGGAGAAAGTGGCACAAATTAAAGGAAATATTTGCAGCCTCGGCATGCAAAAAACATGATTTTCCAACAATATTACGTACCGGGAATGCAAATCTTTTAAGGCGATTTGCGCCCTGCGCTGCGGTAAACGAACTGAAAAGCTATTGGATCAAGCTGTGGTTGCAGTAAACTTGATGTACCGGAGAGTGATTTGGGGAAGTCAGGTATTTGGATTTTGCAATTCAATCATAATGGAAAGGCCGTTTTCGTCGCCCGAATCAATGTGCATCTCCCCCTGTATTAACTGCACCCTATTTTCAATGCCCATTAATCCGCGGCCAATTTTTCTCGACTCATCATACACCAGTCCCTTCCCGTTATCTTCATACATCACGCATAAATCATGTTCGCGCTTTAAAAATTGCACATGCACATTTGAGGCATCACTGTGTTGCATGGCATTGTGCAACAACTCCTGAATGATGCGGTATAAATGCGTACACACTTCACTTTTTTGAAGTTGAGGCCAATCATGAAAATAATACCGCACCTTCATTTTTTCATTGGAGGTTAGGTTGCAAAGGTTTTTAATTTCCTCTTCAAATTCGCCCCCTTTCACACGGGGCGTCATTAGGCCATTGCTAATGGATTTTATCGAAGCAATGGTATCGTCGATCAGCTTTATGATGGGTTTATTTTCGGGATCCACATTGTTTTTAACCAGTGCGATGCTTGCCCCAATTAAATCGTGCATTTCACAGCCAATTTTATTGCGTTCAATTTCCTGGCTATCCACAATGGCACGAATCATCTCCTGCTGGTGCCCTTTTTGCTTTTCAAGCAGTTGGTTATTTTCAATAAATACGTTAATAACGCGGGTTCCAATCAAAAACAGAAACACCAGAATCTCCCCGATGGAGGTGTATAGCAAAAAGTTAAAGGTATAAATGCCATCCCCCGTAACTTCAAAGGTTGGAAAAATAACCCCTAACGTAATTAAAACGATGTAAACGACGTACAGTAGAAAAAGCTCCAATGCATTTTTCTGCTTTTTGATGGCCGCAATCATTAATAGGTAAATATTAAAAACAACTACCGCAGGCGTATAAATAAAGAAAAACAGAAACAGATAAATAAAGAAATCCATATGCTTTACCACAGGGAAAAAGCTCGCCACCATAAGAAAAATGGCCAGATAGGATCCCCCATACATAACCTTCCACAAGGTGGGATGGATGTTTTTTACTGGTGTATAGGAATCTATAAACAAGGGAAAAAACAGCATCATAACAACGTTTCCCAGCCGTTTGATGTCCATGACCCGACTATGAACATCTGCCCCCAATAAATTCATAAAATCCCCGATTTCGGACCCAAGGGTAAGGGCCACTCCTACATTAAATAAGAAATAATACAGAAAAATTTTATTGCGTGTACTTAAGTACAACATTAAAGAAAACAGCAAAGCCACAAAAAATACCCCCCGCCAAAACCAAATTTTGTTGGTTGTATTAAACAGTACATTTTGAATTTGCCGATTGTTTAAAAGAAATGCACTGGAACGCAGAGGCAGCTTTCGGTTATCGTACCTGAAAATGAGGGACGACTTT
>JAUIMD010000245.1 GCA_030433225.1 Bacteroidia bacterium | reverse complement strand
TGTTGGGCTGGGTTACCGGTGGGATAACTTTAATATGGTGATTAACTCGGGGGGAAAATCGAACAATGTAAACAACGACCTGACCTTACGGGGGGATATTTCGTGGAGGGACCTGAAAAACCTGATTCGTCAGATTGACCGGGAAGATGTACAACCCACTTCAGGGCAAAATGTATTCTCCATTAAATTCTCTGCCGACTATGTGCTAAGCCGTTCAGTAAACATCCGTTTATTTTACGACAGAATGCTGAACAAACCGCTTATTTCGTCATCGTTTACAACAGGGACTTCCAATTTTGGGGTAGCCTTCCGCTTTACGCTGGCCAACTAAATAAGCTGCCGTTTACAAATAGTATGACCAATGCAAAACAATTTTCAGTTTTACAAAATTCATGTACTTTTGTAGCCTTACTATCCCAAAACTGAACCTTACAAAAAGTACTTACCAAAACAGTAAAAAACACATTTATAATAATGGATTACAATACTAGCCGCGAAAAACTAAAGTTGCCCGAGTATGGGCGGAATGTTCAGAACATGGTAAACCAAATGTTGGAAATTGAAGACCGTGATGAACGTACCCGAACTGCATTTGCCATTATTGATGTCATGGGCAACATGTTTCCTCACCTGCGCGATGTAAACGAGTTTAAGCAAAAACTATGGGACCATATCACCATTATGTCGGATTTTAAACTGGACATTGATGCCCCGTACCCACTGCCTGACAAGGAATTTTTGGAGGTAAAGGTGGCCAAGGTTCCTTACAGAGACGAGCACATAAAAATCCGTCATTACGGAAAACTGGTGGAGGAAATGATTCAGGCAGCCATTGATATGGACGACATGGAGCAACGCAAATACCTCTCCTTTTTAGTGGCCAACCAAATGAAGCGCTCCTTTTTAAAATGGAATAAGGATGTGGTAACCGATGCCAAAATTTACGAAGACCTGAGCTTGCTTTCCAACGGCATTTTAGCATACACGGAAGAAGACTTTGGTTTAATTGAAGTAAAAGCCGTGGTTCCTACCATAAAAAAGAAGAAAAATCCAAACAAAAACCGTTAAGCCGAAACCGTTCCACACATGAGTTCTTTTATAATTGAAGGGGGAAATAAACTCAGCGGAAGCATCATTCCTCAAGGGGCAAAAAACGAAGCCTTGCAGGTAATTTGTGCCACGCTGCTTACTGACCAAAAAGTAACCATCAGCAATGTTCCGGAAATCTTAGATGTGCTGAACCTGATTAAACTGCTCAAAAATCTGGGAGTAAAAGTGGAACGACTGAATGAGGGTACGTTCACCTTTCAGGCTAACGATATTGATAAGGCCTATCTGCAATCGGCAGAATACGGCCAATTGAGTGCATCCCTTCGCGGTTCCATTATGATGGTTGGTCCGCTTCTGGCACGTTACGGTGCGGCCTCAGTGGGCAAACCGGGTGGCGATAAAATTGGCCGCCGTAGATTAGACACTCACTTTATTGGATTAAAAAAATTAGGCGCAGAATTTCAATACAATCCGCAAACACACTTTTATCAGTTGGTTTCTTCAGGCTTAAAAGGGACGTACCTTTTGCTGGATGAGGCTTCGGTAACCGGTACTGCCAACATTGTGATGGCGGCCGTGTTGGCGGAAGGTGAAACTACGGTGTACAATGCCGCTTGTGAGCCCTACCTTCAGCAACTTTGCAAAATGCTGAACCGCATGGGAGCCAATATTCAGGGCATTGGTTCCAACCTGCTTACCATTAAAGGCGTAAGTTCCTTAAATGGATGCGAGCACACCTTGCTCCCTGATATGATTGAAATTGGCAGTTTTATTGGCATGGCAGCCATAACCCAGTCCGCTCTTACGCTTAAAAACGTGGCATATCAGGAACTGGGAATAATCCCGAACCAGTTTCGCAGGCTGGGCATTAAAATAGAACAACAGGGGGACGATTTACACATTCCGCAACAAGACCATTACGAAATAGAAGATTTTATTGACGGTTCCATCATGACCATTGCCGATGCCCCTTGGCCAGGCCTCACACCTGACCTATTAAGTGTTTTTCTGGTGGTGGCCACCCAGGCACGTGGTAGCGTACTGATTCATCAGAAAATGTTTGAATCGCGCCTGTTTTTTGTGGATAAACTCATTGACATGGGTGCCAAAATTATACTGTGCGATCCGCACCGGGCAACGGTAATTGGCTTAGATCATTCCACTGCCTTACGTCCCGGAGTTATGTCAAGTCCGGATATTCGGGCCGGAGTGTCCTTGCTGATTGCAGCACTATCTGCCAATGGTACCAGCACCATCCACAACATTGACCAAATTGACCGTGGCTACCAGCACATTGACAAGCGGCTGAACGCTTTGGGTGCAAACATTATCCGAAAAGCCTGATGCGCCTTATTGGAAACCTGATATGGCTTTTGTTTGGCGGCCTTGAAACTGCCATTGCCTACCTGCTGGCCAGTTGCATTCTCATGTTAACCATTGTAGGAATTCCATTTGGATTACAAACCTTAAAAATCGGCTTGTTCACGCTTTGGCCTTTTGGTCAGGAGGCGGTAAAGTCAACTTCAGGATTCGGCCCTTTAAACCTGGTCATGAATATTTTGTGGTTTTTATTGGCGGGAATTTGGATTGCGCTGATGAATGTATTTTTTGGTATTCTATTGTGCATTACCATCATTGGCATACCGTTTGGTTTGCAGCATTTCCGCCTGGCGGTGTTGGCAGTAAATCCTTTTGGGCGCGATATCGTATCCCGTTAACCAGGCATAAAACCAAATTTGCCAACGGTTAGGCACCTTACGCCGGTATGTCAATAAAGAAATCGGTTCCGGTTTTTTTATCCGTACTAAAGCCTACCTGCCCATTCAGGTAGCGCTCACCTAAAAGGCGCATGCTGTAGGTTCCCAATCCATGTCCTTTTCCTTTGGTAGTAACCGAGCGTTTAAAAATATTAAAGCGTACCTGATCAGGAATAACGGCATTGTTGTGCACCGAGAAGCGAACTCCACCAGAAATTTTCTGTGCCTTTAACACGATCGATTCTCCTTTACCGCTCGCCTCCAACGCATTTTTTGTCATGTTAATCAGTACACGGGATAGCAACAGGGTGTCCGTTTTAACGGTGAGTTTATCCGAAATTGAATCCAGCACAATGGCCTTCTCCTCCGCTACTTTTGAGGTACTCATTTTTCGTTTCACATCTTCAATGACCTGCAGGCTGTCTGTCAGCATTACGTTGGGTACAAGTTGGTTATTTTCGGCTTTTACCAGCTCGTGCTGCGCATTTATTTCGTCCATCAACTGGTTGGAGATGTCTTTAAGCCTCGGAAAAAAGCGTTCCCTCCCTTCAGCCCCCATGCTTTCCATAATTTCGAGGCACCCTTGCATACTGGTCATCAGGTTAAGCACATCATGAAAAAAAATCTTCTCCATAATTTCTTTCCGCTGTTTCTCCTCAATATCAATGGCCGAAACGTACAAATAACGCCGGCGGTTGTGTACAAAAGGCGTGGCAGTGATTTCAAGCGACAACTGATGACCCGGATTATCTTCCAGCGTAATTTGCGCCTCGCTGGTAACTTTAGCGTTGGTATTAAAAGCTTTGGTAATAGTAGCCAATGCCCCACACCCTTTACACTCGTGCGCCGATCCGCAGCCATAAGGCGAATATTTGGCATTTAAACACCCCAATGCATCGCCGGTGCGCAGGCCTAAAACTTCTTCCAGTTTATGGCTATCGGCCATCTTTTTAAATCGGATGTTGGACAAAACAATTTGCCGCTGATCGTTTACGATGTAAAAGATGTGCGAAAAAGCATCCACTACATGCTTGATGTGATCAAAATTTCCAAGGGTATTTACGTGCTCAATTTGCGCCATAAAATTCTTTCAGGTGTTCCTGGCCTAACTATCAATTCTCAACTCGGGTAAAGGGCGGTTTATCAGGATTACAGGCAAATGTGATCATTACATTTTTTAAATAAACCTGCTGCAAAGGTAGAAATATTATTAATTTTTTTAACAATTTGCGTTATTTTGTTGGATTTCATCTGCTTACCAAAATCGGTTTACTCTTCTGTTTCAGTAGGATAAGGGAATCCATAATTTCGCCTTATATTTACCCCTATAACTAATTCAATATGAACTGGACCGAAACCCTCCAAAACAAAATAAAATCTCCGCAGGAAGCAGCCAAAGCCATTAAAACATGGCAAACCCATGGGGAAAAAGTGGTATTTACAAACGGATGTTTCGACATTGTACACAAGGGACACATCGATTACCTGGCGGCCGCTGCATCGCTGGGACAACGCATGATTATTGGCCTGAATACCGATGAATCGGTGCGGCAGCTCAAAGGTGAAGGGCGCCCCGTAAACACGAATGATGCCCGTGCACTTATGCTTGCAGCACTGCACTTTACCGATATTGTTACGTTTTTTTCGGAAAGCACGCCGTACACCCTT
>JAUIMD010000244.1 GCA_030433225.1 Bacteroidia bacterium | reverse complement strand
GCTTACCCTCCAATTTTCGGGCAGCTACAGCCTATCACACCACTACTTTGTGGATTTTAGGGACGATGGCGCTGATTTCTCCGGAAAGCAAATGCCGGGTATCCCGCAGCAACAAGGCTACCTTGGACTGGAAACCCGTTTGCTGGGTCATTTTTCACTTGCAGCCAGAATAACCGCAACCGGAAGCCAATACCTGAACGATGCAAACACGGCACAGTATGCCGGCTTTCATACCATTGACCTGAATGCCGGTTATACCCACCAATGGGCCGGTGGCGTTTTACTCACCCTTAAAGCCAGGGTAGAAAACCTGTTAAATACATCCTATGCGTCCATGATATTAATAAATGCTCCTTCCTTTGGCAACAATGCCCCACGCTATTATTACCCGGGCATGCCTCAAAACCTTTTGGTGACCCTCACCCTTTCTAAATAGCAAAACTCCAACAAGCTTATTACAAAACACATACACCTCAATAATTTAAGTTGATTCTAAGTAACAAAATCACTTACTTTCGTAATCATTTCAGAAGCCTCCGGACTTCCAAAGTAAACAGTACACTTAATTCGATTTTCGGGCAGGGGCGCACATTCCTGCATTGCTGACAACCCCTTTGAACGATTAAAACAAACGGTATGGACTACAAAGCATTTTTTAAGCTGAGTTATGGATTATACATTATATCCACCGAAAGCAAGGGGATAAAAAACGGGTATGTAGCCAACACCGCGTTTCAGGTTACCGCACAACCGGCACAAGTGGCCATTAGTTGCAACAAAAACAACCTTACGTGTGGCATGATGGAAGAAAGTGGCTTTTTTTCCATTTCGGTATTGAAGCAGGAGGCTTCACAAAAGCTGCTGGGTGCGTTTGGGTACCAAAGCGGGAAGGACATCAACAAATTTGAACACGTTGCCTACACTACCGGAAAAACGGGGGTACCCATTGTTACTGAAGATGCCGTGGCATGGTTCGAATGTAAAATAGTTACCCGGGTGGATGCAGGTACACATGTGCTTTTTATCGCAGAAGTGGTCGAAAACCAGCTGACCGAACCAATGGCAGTGCCGCTTACATATGCCTATTACCACGAGGTGAAAAAAGCGTTTGCTCCTAAAAATGCACCCACCTATGTGGATGAAGCATTGCTCGACACGCATCAGGAAGAAGCATCTGGCGCCAAAGGTTTGAAAGCCAAATGCCTGGCGTGTGCACACATTTACATTCCCGAAGAAGGAGACCCGGAAGGGGGCATTGCTGCGGGCACCCCTTTTGCAGATATACCCGACGACTGGGTTTGTCCGGTGTGCGGAGCTACCAAAGACATGTTTATCGTATTATAAATTTCAGTTTAAAAGATTGACCAATGGCCAGTATTAAAGGAACAAAAACAGAACAAAATCTATTAAAAGCATTTGCAGGCGAATCGCAGGCGCGTAACCGGTACGAGTTTTACGCCAAACAGGCAAAAAAAGAAGGGCTGGAACAAATTGCGGGAATATTTGAAGAAACCGCACTGAACGAAAAAGTGCACGCCAAAAAATTCTTCTCCTTCCTGGAGGGCGGAATGCTGGAAATTCAGGCAGCCTACCCCGCCGGTATCATTTCAGACAATACCATGGAAAACCTTAAAGCAGCTGCCGATGGCGAGAATGAAGAGTGGACCGAATTGTATCCCGAATTTGCACAAGTAGCCATGGAAGAAGGCTTTCCCGAAATTGCCGTAGCTTTTAAAATGATTGCGGTAGCCGAAAAAGCACACGAACAACGTTACCGTACGTTATACAACAACCTGGAAGCGGGAAAAGTATTTGAAAAAGACGGGAAGGTTACCTGGAAATGCCGCGTTTGCGGATATGTGCACGAAGGAGTAAAACCACCTGTAAAATGCCCGGCATGCCAACATGCCCAGGCACATTTCGAAGTAAAAGCCACTAATTTTTAGTAAACAATACCCTTAAAAACATGGTGTGATTTAACCTGCACGCAAGCAGGCAAAATTAAATCGCAACGAAAGTTTTAGCCCCGGAAACGGGGCTTTTTTTTACATCAAACGTAAACTATATGTATTTTTATTGTTATTCCTATATACTAAAAGGGATACATTTGGGCTACATTTGTGAATTATTCAACAATTTTACATTACATTTACATTTCATCTTCAGAAAATCCATCCTTACTGATGCATGAAAAAACCTAACAATTGACAAATGACCTTAAAGTTGAACATAACACCAAAGTCGTTCACAGCTTTTCAAACAGGCTGTATTGCAACACTTTTACTCTTAAACACCATAACTTATTTCATCCATCATTCCACCGGCTCTACCCTGCTGGGCTACCTGCAGTTGTTTGATGTTGGTGAAGAGCAAAGCATTCCCACCTATTTTTCTGTAATTAATCTTTTATTAACATCCATTTTAGCCTTTATGGTATATGCCGTTCAAAAAAGTGTAAACGCAAACGGCTATAAATACTGGGCCTGGATGTCGCTCGCCTTTCTATACCTTTCGGTGGACGAAGGTGCCGGATTGCATGAATTGTTATGGAACGTGCAAAAACGCCTGATTTCTATGGGTACACTCCCTGCATTTTTAGATACATACCGGTGGATTCCGCTGGCTTTGGTATTTGTACTGCTTGCTTCCCTTGTATTCATCCCATTTTTAAAAATACTACCCAAGCGCCTGATTTACCGCTTTTTTATAGCGGGTACGATTTTTTTAACCGGGGCCGTTGGGTTTGAATACATTGGTATTTTGATGATTAAAACCGGTATATCTGCCGACAGAACAGACTTGCTGTACCAACTCAGACGAATTTTTGAAGAAGGATTTGAAATGTTTGGAATCGCACTTTTTAACATCACCCTGTTTAAGGAAATTGTTGCTGCAAACCCAAGCTTCGCCCTCGGGACCCCACACGAACCAACCCCCTCTGATTTTAACTGAAATACACCACTTTATGAAAACAAATAAAACTAATACACTTTCCTATATCGGCCTATGTTTGTTTCTGTTACTGGGCACCGACCTTATGTTTATTGTAGTGGACATTGTTTTTCACACCACCAATTTAACCACCCATAAGGTGTATTGTGTGGAAACCGATCGTGGCTATGCCGAAATGTACCAATACCTGAAATTTATAGGTCTCATTTTAGTATTGGGGTTGCTCACCTTTAAAAGCAAAGAAAAGGTGTTTGTTGGCTGGATGCTGCTCTTCGCCTATTTTTTAGTGGATGATGCTTTTAAATTCACCGGCATAAAACTGGCAGCAACATTTCAGCTGCCATCCCTGCTTGGACTAAGGCCTCAAGACCTGGGTGAATTGCTTGTATTTGGCTCAGTTGGCTCCCTTACCTTATTCATGATGCTTTTTGTGCAGTTCAAGTCCACCCACAGTACCAAAGTTATAACGGCCGATATGCTGTTTTACCTGATGATTTTTGCTTTTTTCGGAATTTTCTTTGATATGATACACGTACTCATTGGAAACCCGAACGCTGCCATTGCCTTTGGCACCATAGAGGATGCCGGTGAAATGGTGGCCATTAGTTTGTTGTTTCACTTTGTTTTAAAGACCTTCTTAGGCGCTCATATGCCCGAAACTTCCATTCTTAACAAAATGGCAATGCTATTGCGCTTTAAAAAGCTACCGGAAACGCATTACCTCAACACTTCTACTGAATACGATCACCAGTACCAAAATCAATATTAGTGCACTTTTCCCTTTCGGGGAATTCACGCGGCTATTCATCCATCTTTAGGGGATTTGTGCCCACAGTTTTGCGGAATATCTATATTTGCACAAAATTTAAGGCATGAGAAGCACCTATTTTCCGGGAGAAACGTACACCACTCCACCCAACCAACGAAGTATTTGGGACAAGCTGGCTTTGGGCACACGCGCAAATTTTAGCATTGGCTACCTGCGCATGTTGTTTAAAAACCAAAAGCACGCCAATAACGGCACGTACGACGATGCTGCCTGGAGTCAATCCAGCTTCGAAATTTTCAAATTTCTGGAGCGTTGCGGTGCAAAAATCCACATGACCGGGCTAAAATACATGCACCAGGTTGAAGGCCCGGTAGTGTTTGTGAGCAACCACATGAGCACCCTGGAAACCATGGTGTACCCCTGCCTTATTGCACCCGAAATACCGGTAACTTTTGTGGTAAAGGAAAGTTTAATACATGCCCCCATTTTTGGAGCCGTTATGCGCTCGCGTAATCCCATTACCGTGAAGCGGGAAAATGTGCGGGAAGACTTAATGGCGGTAATGGCACAGGGGCAACAAAAATTAAAAGAAGGCACCTCCATCATTATATTCCCACAAAGTACCCGCACGGTTACGTTTAACCCAAAGGAGTTTAATTCAATGGGAATAAAACTGGCGCAAAAAGCCAAGGTACAGGTTGTGCCCATGGCCATCAAGTCAAACTTTTGGGGAAATGGAAAACTGGTGAAAGAATTCGGTCC
>JAUIMD010000243.1 GCA_030433225.1 Bacteroidia bacterium | reverse complement strand
AAAAAATCGCCCGTGCTACTTTCAAAAAAGTTTCGTACCAGAAAATTTTTAACAGAAGTAGTATCGTTCACTTGAATGCTGTAATGCTTGAACTGAATGCCGTCAAAGCGCTGAATGCCCATGCCCGTGCCTATCCAAATCCATCCTTTAGTGTCTTGCTGAACGCAATTCACGTAATTGTCGGTTAAGCCATTTTCGGTGGTTAAATTATCAAAACTTATAGCAAACAGTGGGTTGGGATTTGCCAAAATACACAGTAGCAAAAATATCCACCAGCTTATATGTTTTATTTTCAGCGTCATGTATGGTTTGCAGTTGCCAGGCTTATTCCCGGAAGTGGAAAAGGTGGCATAAACAGGCTTAAAAGTAAAGTTTTTTAGGTACAAATGAATGCGGCTTAAAAGTGAGCTTCCGCAGATAGTAGCTTCTGAAAAGCAAAAGAACCGCCCCCGGCATGGAGGCAGTTCCTTCTATTCATGCATCTCAACCGGTTTATTCGCTTACCATAATTTTGGTAACCGATGCACCGGTTTTAACCAAATAAATGCCTCTTTTAGCTGCCAGGGTATGTTGGGCTTCCACCCGATCCTGCCAAACCACTTTTCCATCCAGGCTGTAAATGGCCACATTGGCCGGGGTATCCACTGCGATGTGAATAGCGCCTTTTCCGGTGGTCACTTTGGCCGTAGTTTCAGGGGTGTTTACCGGGTTGCTTGTGGCTTCGCCGTATACCAAAAGTTCATCCAGGTTAAAGTTCAGGTTGTCGCCTTCGTTTTCCGAAATTCCGATAAAGCGTACGATCACCACACTTTTATTTCCGGCATTGATTAAATCGGCGCGTTCCATCACCCAGGTATTCCAGTGTGCTTCTGAGTAAAATGCGCCGGCATCCACCCAGCTTGCCCCGTTATCCACCGAGTACACCACTTCCAGGTAATCGGAGGGGTCGCTTTGTCCGCCTGAGAAAATGAAATCCAGGCCAATGTCGGTAAAATTAAGGGTGGAAAACCTGAACTCCAGGTACTGGTTGTGTTGTGCCGGATCGGTGAAATCATCTACCGTATTGGCGCCGGCCCACAGCAAACGACAGGTCTCGTAGTCGCCGGTTTTCGCCGTGAAAAGGGTATCAGACTTGCTGATCATATAAGCTGTGCCCGAAGCCGGATAATTGTCGGCATAGATCATTACGCCTTTCATAGGAGGACGTGACGAAATGGGCAGGGCAGCCGGAGTGAGCGAAGGCATTTCGGCGGTTCCGGTGGTAAAGTACTGGTTGTCGAAGGTCCAAACGGGCAGTTCGGCCATTTCAGCCTGCATTTCAAAAACAGCGACCACACTTGTGGCGGCTACAATTTTAATGGTGGTGGGATTATCGGTAGAAAGGGTATTTCCGCTGCCATCTTCCCAGTGGCTGAACGCATAGCCTGCCGCACGTTGCGCAAAAAACAGCACGTCGGTTCCCTGCGAAACATAGTTGGTATCCACATCGTAGGCCACAAACCCGCCGGTAGCCGGCGTGGAACTCCCTGAAATCTCGTAAGTAGGGACATTGGCATTCAGTTTAAAATCGCCTACATTAAACAGGTAGCCGTCGCCACCGGTAAATACCAGGTACAGCACTTTGTCTCCGCTGGTTTGGCTAATGTCTGCTTTAAACATCTGGTAGTCACTCCATCCGGTGGTACCCGTCATTACAGCGGTACCAATAAGTTCCCCGTCCGGGGCATCCAGCCTGAATTCGATGTTTCCACCGGCGGTACCTGAAGCGGAAACTTCGATCCATTCTTCGGTTCCATCAAACGAAATGCTGTTGAATTTTACCCAGGTACCGTTGGTAATGTACCCAACGTTCGTGGCCTCGGCCCGCGCGCCTGAGGCTTCGTCAAACGCCTCTGCCTCGTATTTGTCACCAACGGCTGCTTTGGCCGTCCAGCATGCTGCAGCCAGCAGCATGGAAAAAAGTAATGTTTTTGTGCTCATTTTATTAGAATTGGTTAGTAAATATGTCGGTTTTGAAGGCGGTAGTATTTTTTACCGTCCTTAATGTAGATGCCGTTTTGCGGGATTTCTTTTAACGGACGACCCAGTAAGTCATACATTACGTTGTTTTTGTTTTCTGGATCGGCTTGAATGGCGTCAATAGCTGTGGTGAATACCTCAAGGGTTGCCGCCTCGCCCAGGCCACCCATTTCGTTGGCAAACTGAACGGTATACGTTCCGTTTTCGCTCAGGGTAACGGCATCTTCGGTGGTGTTGCTGTGGTATACTCCATCTTTAAAAATTACCGCGCAAAGTGCTTCGGGGTCGTTTTGCCAGCTTAGCGTTGAGCCACTAATGTCCAACACCGGTGCCTGGGTTTGGTAGGTATGGTCGGATGGGAGCCAGCCGTCTTCCCCGCCCAGCACATTGGGCAGGGTAAATTCTGCGGCTTCTTCGTCGGTTAAAATCGGGGTGTAGCTATTGGTGCTGGTGGGGGAATTGCCACGGGCGGATAAGTCCAGCAGGTTGCCGTCGTAATCCATGCTTTTGTATTCGTAAAAGTGGGTGGGCAGGCCTCCCATCGATTCGTAGCCATTGCCATCGGGCTGGCGATGCATTTTTGTGTATAGGTAGTTAGCCCGGGGTTCTCCCTGCCAGGGACGTCCAAGCACAAAACGGCCTCCGTCAATGGTACAATGGTGGAAAACGTATCCCCATTTTTTATCAGGATTGGTAGCCGGAGCGGTTACTTTGTTGCCGCTTTCGCCATTGTTGTACAACAGACAGCGTTCAAAAAACTGATCTCCACCCCCGCAAATGTAATCTACCGAACCATAGATTTCGCATTCTTCGTGGTAGCCCTGATCGCCGCTAACGTAGGTATCCTGCCAGCTAAAGAATTTTACGTGTTTAAAAATGTTCCGTGCACCACGATCAAAAATGGCCACTTGCTGTCCACCGGTTGGGGCACCGCTGTTGTTTTTTATGGTCAGGTCTTCAAAATATCCATTTCCGCTATTGTTCAGGTGCAACGTAGCAGTAGTACTGATGCCATACGATTCGGGTTGGTTGTAAAGTACCGCATTTTCCATGCTTTGGCCAATTACTGAAACATTGTTTCGATTCAGGTTGGTCATGTGGTCGGCGGAATTGCCGGTAAGTTCGTAGTTTCCGTTGGGTACAAAAATCAGGAATCGGTCGCGACCCCGGTAACGGTTAGCTGCCGCAAAGGCTTCATCTGCGGTTCCATCCACCCCAATGACAAAATCAAACCCTTTACGTTCGATGGCAGGTTTGGAGCCGGTGCTGAAAGGAAGCACCACGTCTTCCTGGTTGGTGTTGCCTGCATGGTCTTGTACGCTGCCCGCTTTTAGGGTAAGGGTGTATGCGTTATCGTATTCCAACCCCCAAAATGAGAAGGTTGCAAAAACATGGTTGGTTATTTTGGCACTTACCGGAGCATCGTTTAAAGTAGCCGTTGCATTTTCAGTCAGAAAAACGGGCTCGTTAAACCGGAGGTGGATAAAGTTGTTTACCTGGCTAAGTTGCTCATTATCGGCAATGCTCGCCGTAACAAATTCGGGAGAGGAGATGTCGGCTACTTCCTGGTAGTGAAGTACCACATAAAACCTGCCGTATTCGTCGTTTAACTGGAGCTGTAAAGGCGATCCTGCCTCATGGTTAGTAAGGTTAAAATGAAGGGTCTCCAGGTGGTCAGCATCCGATGTTCCACTCAATTGATTGGTGGTTGCCGGACTTACCGTAGCACCCTTGCTGCTAAGTTGAAAAGTAGCGCTTCCGTAGCCAATAATGGTGACTCCATATATTTTGTAGTAGCTGGGAATGTCAATGGATACGGTAGTATTTTTGGCATAAAAACCGTATTGGGTATTTTGGCCAGAGGGTCTCCAGCTTCCATTGCTAAAACGTGTACTGCCTGCTGACGGGGTGAAGTTGTATATATAATCGGTCCAGCTTTGCACGGACGATCCACTCACATTGCTCCATTCTCCGTAATTCTCATTTGTACCCCTAATTTGCAGTTTGCGGTTGGGGGTTGCTGCGATGTTTATTTCCTGCGCTTCGCCTTTTTCCGGTCCATCGGTTACGGTCACCCTTACTGTAATGTCATCCCCGTTGTTAAACTGCGATTTTTCGATGATTCCGTCGTTGGATATGGCGATGTCCGCTCCACCAATTTGGGCCGTATAACTCACTTCCGCAGTCATGGCACCGGGTGTCGCAACAACCTGAATGTCTTCATCGTAAAATACCGTTGTACTGTAGCTGCCGTTGGATTGTGGTACTGCAAAACCATTTACGTTTACGCCCTGCAACGAAACATCGGCAATAAATGCATCAATGGCAATGGTGAAGGCATTTAAGGCGTATCCCGAACCGGCGTGGCACAGCATTTTAAAATGGTAGGTAATTCCGGCTTCCAGGTAAAAGTTCCAGAGGTAATTATTGGTGGAAGTCCAACTGCCGGAATTGGCAATATCTAACCTGGCG
>JAUIMD010000242.1 GCA_030433225.1 Bacteroidia bacterium | reverse complement strand
AAAGAAAGAAAAAGAAAGAAAGGAAAAAAGAAAGGGAGAAAGGAAGGAAAGAAGAAAGAAAGAAAGAAAAGAAACAAAAGAAAGAAAGAAAGAAAAGAAAAAAAGAAAGAGATGGTGCAGAATTCCAAAGGCTTCACATGAAAACTTCAGCCAGGAAGAGCGGAACAACACGAGGGGCATCAGCATGCGCGATACCAGGGTGGCCACTCCGGCACCCAGCAAGCCAAATTCAGGAAAACCCAGCTTGCCGAAAATAAGGGCATAATTCAGTACAATGTTCACCAGGTTGGAGCTTATGGTAGCAACCATGGCCCAAAAGGTATTGCCCAGGCCTTCGCCTATTTGTTTGAGCAGAATAAACAACATAAACGGTACCAGCGAAAGGCACAGGGTTTTGTAATACGGAATGGCCAGCAACAAAACTTCAGGGGTTTGCCCTAAATAGGGCATCAGCCAAACAATGCTCCACGAAACCGCAAAAAGCAATACCGCCAGCACTACCGTTACCAGTGTTCCGTTTTTCATAACGGTGGCGGCCAGCGCATGGTTTTTGGCTCCAATGGCTTTGCCTAAAATTGGGGTTATGCCAAAGGTAAGGCCCATTCCGCTTACCATCAGCAGCATAAAAATGCTGTTGGCAAACGATGCTGCGGCCAGCTCCTCGGTGCCTACCCGTCCTACCATGGCATTGTCTACCAGGTGCACTACCATTTGTCCTGCCTGCGTAAGCACCAGGGGAATGGCAAGCGACATGAGGCGTTTGTAGTATGGAAAATACGCTTGTAGCATGTAAATTTTCAGAGGCGCAAAAGTAGGGCAATAATTTGTGCGGAACCTGATTTTCTGCAAAAATGCATGGATTGTACCGGGTAAAAGCTGATTTTTGATAGGATTATGCCATCCGGCATAAAAACACCGGAATAAACGGGTAAGGTGTTGGGCAGGAATTTTCCGTAAGGTTTAAAATCGGGTGCCTGCTCTTCCGGATTTTTACAGCACCTATCCATCCAAAAGTAGTTGAAAAGGTAAACATCAACGGGGTACACTTGTTTCATTGTTTTGCATTTAAGCACGATTTACAATGAGCCTGGCCAAAAAAATTATTATCGGACTGTTATCCGGGGTTGTCCTTGGATTGCTGGTAGGGGAATATACCTCAATGCTTTCGTATGTTGGAGACGGATTTATTGCCCTGCTGCAAATGACTGTGTTGCCGTACATCATGGTATCCATTATTGCCAACCTAGGACGCCTGACCTTGAGTGAAGGAAAGGAAATGATTATAAAAGGCTTAAAAGTGCTGGCCGTGCTTATGGCATTGGGCATGGTCCTGTTGGTACTTATTCCTTTAACTTTGCCGCAATGGGAAACGGGTGCATTTTTTCGGCATTCCATCGTGGAAAACCGCGCACCACTTAACCTGCTTGAGCTCTATATTCCGTCCAACCCTTTTGAGGCCATGGCCAAAAATGTGGTACCGGCCGTGGTGTTGTTCAGTATATTTTTAGGCATTGGGCTATCGGGCATTAAAAACAAAGAATCCTTGCTTAAAAACCTGGATGTGTTGGGAGAGGGGCTGAACCACATTAACAAAATAGTGGTGAAACTTACCCCGCATGGAGTTTTTGCCATTGCGGCCTACAATGCCGGAAACATGACCGTGAATGAAATTCAGCGCCTGCATGCCTACATTGTAATTTACAGCATTGCAGTACTTCTTTTGGGGTTTTACTGGCTGCCCCTCATTATCCATGCCACAACCGGAATAAAGCGTAAGGAGTTGTTTGCCTATACCAAAAGTACGTTACTTACCATATTTGCTACCGGTAAAATTATTATTGTGTTGCCGCAGCTCATCCAAAATGTGACAGAACTCTTGCAAACGCGCACCAAAAATAAAGAAGAGCTGGAATCCAAAACCGAAATTGTAATGCCGCTGGCCTATCCTTTTCCTAACCTGGGTACCTTTGTAATTTTTGTGTTTGTACCGTTTATTGCCTGGTACCTGGGCAACCCCTTAAACCTGTTGCAAAACGTCACCTTTTTATTTGCCACCCTGTTAAGCAGTTTTGTAGCACCGGTTACAGGCATCCCTTTTATATTAAACCTGTTAAGTTTGCCGGAAGACATGTTTCAGCTCTTTGTAATTTCCAGTGTTTATACGGATAGAATTCGGGTTTTTCTGGGGGCCATGCACCTGCTGGCGCTTACCATAATTACCGTGCAATGGAGCATGGGTGCCATGAAAATAAACTGGAAAAAACTAAGCCGTGGCATTGTGCTGGGCACAGGCCTTACCCTGGCCTTGCTGGTGCTTACCCGCCTGTACCTTAGCCTTACGCTGGGTACAAGCGACCAATACGGTAGTTTTGTACAAATGGATTTTTCGGCGCCTTACCCACACGCTGCACATGTGCCTAAGGATAAACTTGCATATGAATACCCGGTGGGGCGCTTTAGTCATTTGGATATTGTGCGCGGAAGGGGGACTTTACGGGTTGGCTACCATGCCGACGGATTGCCTTATTCTTTCCGAAACGAAAGTGGCAAACTGGTGGGTTTTGATATTGAAATGGCTCATCAACTGGCGAAAGAGTTGGAGGTTCAGGTGGAATTTGTGAAAATAACGCCGGCAGAGGTAGGGCAGTACCTTAAAAACGGGTGGATTGATATTGTGATGTCGGGGGTGTTTGTAACCACCGAAAATATTGGCAATTATACGTTTAGCAATACCGTTGTAAACCAAACCCTGGCCCTGATGGTGCCCAACGAAACCCGCAATGATTTTACCGATTCATACCAACTGGCTCAACGCAAAGACCTTAAGCTGGGGGTGGTAAGCAGCTATTATTCCAAAAAAGTGCAACGCTACATACCCGGTGCAAAAATAGTGGAGCTTGAAAGCCCGCGCGACTACTTTAAAACCCGGTATGCCGATTTGGATGGCCTGGTGTATTCGGCCGAAGCAGGGGCTGCATGGACCATTATTTATCCGCACTACTCGGTGGTGGTGCCACGCCCGTTTATGGTGACGGTGCCCATGGGCTACCCTATGCCCATGAACGATGCTGCCTGGAAGGAGTATGTGAATACCTGGCTGGAAATAAAACAAAAGGATGGCACGGTTGATGCCCTGTTCAGGTATTGGGTAGAAGGCGGAGGTGCGGAAGTGAAACAACCCCGTTGGTCGGTAATTAAAGATGTGCTGCATTGGGTAGGCAACGAGGCAGGTACAACGGAGCAGCCACAAAAGGGCGATGTATTGTTGCTGGAAACAGATACAGCCGGGAACAGCCCCAGAGAACCCTTACAGGCAATTGCACCCAAATCCGCCACTATAAAGCGCGACAGCCTGCCGCTACAACCTGAGCTGGTGACCTCACAAACCGATTCACTAAATCGGTCAGACCAATATTAATTGCCATATTTGCACCCGAAAAGTCATAGAACTAACCGACGATAAAAGAAACAGGCAATGAGCGACATCACGTTTTCCGACCTCAATTTAAATACCCCCTTACTGAATGCGCTGCACGATTTAAGCATAATCCAGCCCACCACCATTCAGGAAAAAGTGTTTTCAGTGGCCATGTCGGGTAAAGATGTAGTGGGCATTGCCCAAACCGGTACCGGTAAAACCTTTGCCTACCTGCTTCCGCTTTTGCGCCAATGGAAATTTTCGAAGGAGCGGCATCCGCAGATTTTAATTATTGTACCCACACGCGAGTTGGTAACACAGGTGGTAAACGAGGTGAAAAAACTCACCGAATACATGAATGTGGAAGCCACCGGGGTGTTTGGCGGAGTAAACATTCGTACCCAGGCCGATGTGGTTTTTCAGGGACAGGATGTGTTGGTGGCAACACCAGGACGCTTACTGGACTTAAACTTAAACGGAGCCGTAAGTTTTAAAAACATTAAAAAGCTGGTGATTGACGAGGTGGATGAAATGCTTAATCTCGGCTTTTTACCGCAATTAATTCGGGTGCTGGACCTGTTGCCTGCAAAACGCCAAAACCTGATGTTTTCTGCCACCATAACGAGGGAGGTGGAAACCCTGATTCACGATTTCTTTTTAAACCCCGAATGGGTGGAAGCCGCGGCAACAGGTACCCCGCTGGACAAAATACAGCAGCAGGTGTACAACGTGCCCAACACCAACACCAAACTAAACCTGCTGCATTACCTGCTGGCCGGGGATGCTTCCATGCAAAAAGTGTTGCTGTTTGCCGGCACTAAAAAACTTGCCGACCAATTGTACGACGACCTGGCAGAAGTAGTACCGGAAAGGGTGGGCGTTATCCATTCCAACAAGGCTCAAAATACCCGTTTTGCTACCGTAAAAAGTTTTGAAGAAGGACGCATTTCCATATTAATTGCCACCGATATTATGGCGCGTGGTATTGACATTAGCGATGTAACCCATGTGCTTAATTTCGACACCCCCGAAATACCCGAAAACTATATGCACCGTATTGGGCGTACCGGCCGT
>JAUIMD010000241.1 GCA_030433225.1 Bacteroidia bacterium | reverse complement strand
CGGGGCAAATGCATTGGCCTTGCTGGTTCCGTGCCATCGGGTAGTGGGCAGTAACGGCAAGTTAATCGGTTACGCCGGAGGGTTACGGGCTAAGCAACAGTTGCTGGCTCTCGAAGCCCCGGATACTCTTTTACAACTTGATTTGTTTGGTGAGCAACCCGATGGTATGTAAAGTTTGGAACACAATTTGTTAATGGATGGAGAACTATCCCCGGTTGAGGGGTGTTTACTAGTTTTACGAATTAAAACGGTATCCAATGATTAAAAAACAGATACTTCTTTTTTGCCTATTGCTGGGCGCTGGCATTAGCCTTACAGCGCAACAACCCAGGCTGCGCGATGTGGCACCCGAAATTACACAGGTAAGTATTCAGGGGGAAGTGTTTCATTTATCGTCGTTAAAAGGGCAGGTGGTGCTCATCGACTTTTGGGCATCCTGGTGTTCTCCCTGCCGAAAAGAAAATCCGTTTTTGGTGGAAGCGTATCAGCACTATCAAAATGCATCTTTTAAAAACGGGGAGGGATTTACTATTGTTAGTGTTTCGCTGGATAAAAGTCGGGGAGCTTGGGCCAAAGCCATTGAGATGGATCAAATGACGTGGCCTCACCACGTGAGCGACCTGAAAGGATGGAAAAACGAGGTAGCCCAATTGTATGGAGTAAAAGCAGTTCCTACCAACTATTTAATTGATGGCGATGGTAAAATAATTGCAGTGAATTTAAGGGGATACGAATTGCAGGAAAAGCTCGAGAAAGAGCTGAAAGGCAGCTCTTTCTGGAGTAAAATCTGGGGCGATTAAACCGACTAATAGCTTTTAATTCGTGCAGATTCCTTTAGAATCTCTATTTGATTCATGAGTTCCTGCAGGTCAGCATCGTTGTTTGCCACTACCCCGGAGGTACACCCTAAATCACTCGCTAAACGTGCCAGCGATGCAGAATCGTCTTCGTATCGCTTACCGTTGTACGTATAGTAGCAATCATCGCCTTCACAACAAGCGGTTACCGTTTGACTTGAACAAAATTCTTCCTGTTCGCAGGTTTCCACCGGGTCGGTGATACATCCGTTAAAAAGTACCAGCCCCAAAAATAAAATGAAGAGAATGTGCGCACTGTGTTTCATATCTATTGTGTTTTAATTGTTGCGCAATATAGTTTAAATTCTGAATACCTGATGCTTACACCTGCTTTAAATTGGAAGTACTTACTTAACACCCGATTCGAAAGGAACTAGCGTCGGGTAAAAAACCAGGTTTAACATGGTAAGCTGTGTTCGTATTTTTTGCTCCATTAAATCCCGGGTACCTTCTGGGGCGTAGCCTCTTCTTCGTTTGCCATTGTTGTTGGCATAAATCAGGTTGGTGGTTCTTTTTTTCAGGTCATCCACGCTGGCCTCTTCATCTGCATTAAACTGCTTTTTCGTGCGTTTTTTATCCTTTCCGGTTAAAATGGATCCCACGTTCACCTGCAGGTGGTATTCATAGTCGTCGGCAAGGCTTTGCATGCCAAATGCAGCAATATCCAGCGCTGTGCTCACTATTATAGTTTTAGGAACGTATAATTTTTCTTTAAACATAAATATCTCGCTGTTCAGGGTTTTAAACTGAATATTATCCAGTTGTTTAATACCCGTAAATTTCGACATGTACATGGCCGGTTCATATTCGTACACTCCTCCGTTTTCCAGCCTTAGTTTCCCCATTACCCGTGTTTCTTCCGGCATCATTTCTCCTTCCTTCGAGAATTTAACCCTGCTGTATAGTGAATCTGCCGAGAATAAGCCACTAATGTTTTGGTAAGTTATCATGCTGTCCTGTAAAAAGTTGTTGCAATCGTAAAGCAATTGCCGTATATCCATTTGACTTACAAAACTTCTGACATTAATGCTTTGCTCACCGTTTTCCCACAGCCTATACCGTATGGCATGATTCATTGAACCTCCAAAAGCATTCAGTACAAAATCTTCAATGTTCGAAATGGAATCGGTTATGTTGTATTTTGCAGCCATGTTTTGGGCAGTAATCCGGTCGCGAACATAGCTGTGTAGCATACGTTCCGTTTCCTCATCCAGCTCCAGGTAGTTTGCCATTTTATGAATAAACTGGTGGTCGAACGTAAAGCTGTTAATGGCCAGTTTTCCTTTTAGGGCATACCTGAAATTCATGAGGTCGCCTGACGATGTGGTGTCGTTTGTTGAGGCTGTTTCCTCCGTAACGGGCAACGCAAGCAGGGCATCAAAAATGTGATGGTCGATGTCTCCCAGTGCCAGATTTCCATTCAGGGTCAATAGGTCGTTATGATTTAGCACCAGTGTTTGGTAGGCGTTATGGATGGAAACGGAATCCAGCGCAAACGGTACGCCAATTCCTGTACCGGATGCCTTTGAAATAAACAGGGAGTCGGGCACCATACGTATTGTACCGTTCAGGTTTTTTACCTGCAACAGGGTATCGGGCATAACAATTGAAATGTCTTTTGCCTGAAGGTTTAATCGGGTTTGCTTAAACAGGATTTGATTCACCTGTGTTTCCAGCGAATCAGGGTGTAGCTTACCGAAGGTTTCGAGGCTTAATTCCACCTTTCCTGTTAGCGTTTGGAGTAAGGTATCGGGCACGAAGGGCTGGAAAGCCTCCAACTGTAATTGCGTACTCCCTTGCAGGCGAAATTCGGGGTGATACATGTTCTTCACCTCTCCCTGTACATCAAAGGTACCTTGCGGTAGTTCCATGTGTAGCTTTCGCAGCATCAGTTCCAATTGGTCGGGTTGGGTGAGGGGGCCCGTTAGCGCAATATCAACAAGCGCATTTTTCACATAAAGGTGCTCCTGCGGTAAAGAGACCGAAACGTTTGTTGCCTTAAGCATTCCGGGTTGGTAGTGCAAACTACCTGAAAAATCGCGCACCTCAAGCGTATCCATGGTAAGGCCCACATTCTGGAGGTTTACGGTTAATCTGGATTGCTGCAAAAATTCATGTACAAAGGCTTCGTTAACCGAATCGGGGAGGGTACCCCTGGTTGAAAACGAAGCGTCAATTTTACCCTGTACATTTTGAGCCAGCGAATCCGGTATCCAGGGTTGCCATTCGTTTAAGGCTATCTGTGCATCCGATTGCAATGCAAAAATGGGCCGGTTCAGGTTTTGGATGCTGAAGCTGCCTTGCAACCTGCTCTTGTTGCTTTGGGCCATAAAAGTTTGGAAAGCCACGCGGGTAGTGCTGAAGTTTCGCAGAAATCCGTTTGTAAAGGTGCCCGAGAAATTCACTTTTTCCACAGGTGGGTAGGAAGTGGTTTTCAAACGCCCATCGGCTAACTTATATTCCATGTTTATTGCCGGCAATACGGTATCCAGCAGGGCTCCGGCTACGTTTCCTGTTAGGGAAAATGTTCCGCCCATTGCTTGTACCCCGTAATCCTTCGCCATGGGAGGGGGTACAAATTTCAGGAGGTGTTCCAGGTGAATTTCTCCTTTTTCAATGTGTATATTGCTGGTAAATAATGAATCAAGTACCAGGTTTCCCTGGGTCATCAATTCTATTTCCTCCGAATGCAGGTGAAGTTTCGTCCACCTGATGGTATCCTGGTGAACCTGCATGGCAAATTGCATTGTAAGCGGATGCAGTTGGTACAGTTCCGTACTGTCCATGTGGCAATTGCTTAGCTGCACCATCCCTTCCACTTCCACTTGCAGTTTATTTTCGTCAATTTCCCCTTGCAAGGTAAGGTCTTCAACCCGTATTTCTGCCGCCAGCCCGGCAGAATCATTCCGGTAGCTAAGGTGAACCTTTTCCAGCGTAAACGCCTCCAGATCTACTTTGGGCATAGGACTTTCCGGGGTGTTGGCGGGGCTTTCTTCTTTTTCAGCCAGGAGGTGGTCAACATTGGTTTTCCCCAGTGAGTCGGTATAATAAAACACGTTTGCATCGCGTAATTCCACTTTAGTAATTTCGAAATTCCCCTGTAGCAACGGTTTGGTTTTTAGTGATATATAGGCATGCTGTATGGTGGCAATATCTTTTTGGAATGCGGGGTTGGTGGTTGCATCCTTCACCTTGGCTCCCACTTTAATGCCTTTAAATTCGAGCGTAGCATATGGGAATTTTTTTAATAGGGTAAATGAAACGTGGTCAACCTCTATGGGAGTTTGAAGGGTGCTACTCATTTCTTTTAAGGCAATGTCAACAATTTTGTTTTGAGCAAAGGTTGCGGTAAGTACCAGTACTAGTACCAGGGTTGCCAGCACCACAAATAGGTAGCCAATAATTTTTACAAGCGTTTTCATAATACAGCGGCAAAATTACGTGTTCCATAAAGCTAAGTAAAATCCACCAAAACCTATAGAAATGAAAGGATACTTTACAGCTCAAATTTTAGACAGTATTTTTTTGGAATAATGTGTAAGGGCGTGGATGCATGGTGACGGTAAAAAAGAGGCGAAAAGTGTAAGGGCTTTGTTGCCGTTTCGTTGTAACTTTGCTTTTGATTTGCGTTATTCGGC
>JAUIMD010000240.1 GCA_030433225.1 Bacteroidia bacterium | reverse complement strand
GGTTGGCCTCCAGTTCCTTTTTAGAAATGGCCGCAACCACATTGGGAACCAAAAAGGATTCCTTGGCCATTTTGCCGGCCATCAGGTTTACCTGGCTGTTGGTTGTCATCCCAATAAAGGTGGAGCGGTTTTCGGGCAGGGCTTCAGCAAATTTATCCTCGTTCAGCGCATTGCCGTTAATGCACTCAAAACCGGCTTCTCTTGCCCGTGCAGCCATCTCCCGGTTGTTATCAATCATGGTAACAGGTACCTTGGGAGCCAAACGCTGTGCCATAAACAAGCTTAAGGGATTCACCCCTAAAATAAGCACGCCCTTGCGTTTGTCCATGTATACCAATTCACCCCGGCGCCGTAGCCAATTCGATGTCCAGCTTAAAAATACAGGAACCGTAAGGGTAGTGAAAATGGCCATGAATACCAAAATGGAAAAAATGGTATTGTCGATGATGCCCATCTGCAGTCCTATTTCGGCAATAATAATTTCAACGGCTCCACGTCCGTTCATTCCGGTGCCAATGGTAAGGCCCTCGCGCCATCCGTTGCGCGACGGGATGTAAAAGAGAGCGGTGCCAACAATTTTTCCGATAACGGCTAATAAGGTCACCAGCACCAGCAGGAGCAGATCCGTTTTAAATACAGAGATGTCTACCAAAAACCCGGCAGAAACAAAGAATATTGGAGCCATAAACCCAATGGAAACATCGTAAAAAGATTTGTGCAGTTCTTTGCTGATGGTTTTAGGAAAGAGGTTCCCTTTTAAAAACAGGCCCGCCATAAAGGCTCCTAATATGCTGTGCATACCGGCCAGTTCGGCCAGTTCGCAATACCCAAATGCCACAATTAAAATCAGGGTGAAAAAGGCGGTGCTGCTTTTAATCCCCGAATGGGCAATTAATTTTCCCAGGCGGGGTAAAACAAATACTCCAACACCTATGGTGATGGCAAAAAAGCCAACAATTTTTCCTCCAATAAGCAACAATTGTGGAAGGTTAACAGTGCTTGATTCTGCAAAACTGGTAATGCCTGAGAAGATGACCAGTGCGAGGGTGTCGGAAATTAATGCCCCGGCCATAAGTACATAGGCAATGCGGGTGTTGAGCAGTTTTAAATCAATAAGGATACGGCTTTTGGTTGCCAGCGAAGTTACGCCAATGGCGATGGCTACAAAAAGGCCTGATATAGGGGTACCTCCCATCCACACAATGGTAAAATACCCCAGAAAAAAGGGAACGAAAAAGCCACCAAAAGCGGCCAGCAGTCCCGGCCACGAGGCTTTTTTAAGGTCATGAAAATCAATTTCCATACCTATGTATACCATGAGCAGAATAATTCCAATTTCGGAAAGTACTTTGATAGCGGCTGACATTTCAATCCAGCCCAACAGGCCGGGGCCCAGAATAATGCCGATGAGCAATTCCCCTAAAATGGCAGGATATCCGATGCGCCGAATGAGTACACCACCCAGGTAGGCGGAAAGCAAAACCGCAGAAATGTTTAAAATGTTGATGTGAAACTCCTCCATAGCCAAGTGTATTCGTGAAATGATGTTGCTACAATGTATAAAATTTGCAGCACTATTTCACATTTTAGCCTTTGCATGTTGGGGGAAAATGTTGTAGAAATTCTCTGAACTGGAGGTGGGGTGCGGCATGCTGAACGCTTCAATGCGCTACATTAAAACATACCGGATGGTTGGTGATTATAAAGTCCGCCTGCCTTAGAATGTAGGCAGGCGGTTGTTTTAATAGTGGATTACAGGGCAGCAATGGTTTCCTGTACAGTTACCGACATTGGAGTGGTAGCCCTGCCGATTAAGGTGGAAAGCTGGCGGCTATCGTCAAATAAATCGCCTGTTGAAGCACTGGTATCCCAGCTGGCAATGGCTTGTGCAAACATTTCTGGTAAACCAAAAGATTGCAACAGCGCTGCATAGTCTTTCTCAGGGAGGTTGTTGTACGGTATGGTTTTTCCGCTATGCTTTGAGATGGCTGCGGCAAATTCGGTGAGGGTATAGGCCTCATCACCGGCCAACTCGTATACCTTGCCCTCGTGGTTATTCCCGGTTAATACTACGGCTGCGGCTTCCGCAAAATCGGCACGGGCTGCGGAGGAAATTTTACCCTCTCCTGCACTTCCGGCAAAGGCACCACCTGCAAGTGCACCCCCTATTGAGCCGGCATAGTTTTCGGTATACCAGCCATTGCGAAGCAGGGTATAGGCTGTGCCTGATGCTTTAATGGCAGTTTCTGTGGCAAGGTGTTCGCCGGCCAGATTAATGCTGGTGGTATTGGCATGCAGTAAACTGGTGTACACAATGCGTTGGATGCCGGCCTTTTTAGCAGCTTCAATCACGTTTTTGTGCTGTGTTTCACGTTTGCCAATTTCATTGGCAGAAATTAACAGCAAGGTATCAATTCCTGCCAATGAACCGGTAAGTGTTTCGGGCAGGTTGTAATCAAAGCTACGGGCTTCAACGCCCAATGTTACGGCCTTGTCCGTGTTTCGTACCAGCGCAACAATTTGTTGTGCATCCACTCGTTTTTTAAGTTGTTGAACCACCAATTGGCCAAGTTGACCGGTTGCTCCTGTAATTCCGATTTTCATTTGCGTATTCATTTTTACTAGATATATAAATTTTCTTATTGCTAACTAAAAGTATTATACTTACTTTTGGTAAGTCAAAGGTAGGAAGAGAGTAATTAAAAATCAATAGCTTACGACTAAGTTTGACACTTACCGCAAGGTTAGTAACGCAAAGAATCAATGCATTATGGATGAAAAAATTTTAAAAAAATATCAGGATGCCCAGCAATGTCCTGTGCGCAATGTAATTGACCGCATCAGCGATAAATGGTCAATTTTGGTATTGATGTTGCTGGAAGAAACAGGGGTGTTACGTTTTAATGAGATATACAAGTGCATACGTACCATATCGCAAAAAATGCTATCGGTAACTTTAAAAACGCTGGAGGCAGATGGCCTGGTACGGCGTACCGTGTATGCGCAGATACCGCCTAAGGTGGAATACGAACTAACGGAACGAGGGAAGTCTTTCTTGCCCCATTTGCATGCGCTTTCTGTGTGGGCAACACAACACATGGGGGGCATACAAAAATCGCGTGAAGTGTTTGAAAATACCACAAACTAGGCTACATCCCGGCACATAAAAAGCATCCTGTTGGAATGCTTTTGCCTGAATCGTTTGTTTTTTCCAGCTTAACGAAGCACGAATTTACCTGTTTGGGTTTGATGCGCATTGGTGGCTTTCAGCAGGTAAATGCCTTTGTGCAGTTCTTGTAATGAAACCTGTTGGGTATCTGTACCGGGCAGGTTGGCAGAAAAAGCCAGTTTGCCATCTAAAGTATACACCCATAGCTGAGTGGGGACGTTATCCATCCCTTGTACGCGCAGTGTTTTTGATTGAGTATTAACGCTAAAGCGCATACCTGTTGTGTTCCGTTCCGGTGCATTTGCCGAAGAACTAACCTCGTACTGGTCGCTCACTGCCTGTTGCGGGCCAGAGTTTGCCATAACAATTTCGGGCACCTGTTCAACCGGATCCAGGGTATAGGGATAAAAATCAGCCGGGTTAAAGGGCATGGTGGTAATGTTGCCGGATTTGTTTCCGGAGCAGTTTTCAAAGGTGTTGTTTGAGGAGTATAAAACGGCATTGTCGCTTAAACGCAGCGGATCGTTGGTTTTGTAAAAATGACTGTTTTGTACAATAACACGCGCCGCACCCCGGGAAAGGTTTCCATACGAAGATACATTGCTCAGGTAGTTGTTATACAAATGTCCAATGCCTTGATCAAAACTCGGGTTACGCTGGTTAGTACTGTCAATCCAGCAGTGGTGTATGGTTATCTGAAACTCCGTTTCGTCTGTCCACCCTACGCCAAACGCCTTGTTGTGATTGTTAAGCTGGTTGTACGACACCGTAATGAAATCGCTGTTTTTGCGCAGGTCAATCAGGCCATCTCCCAAATGACTAAGAAAGCAGTGGTCGATCCATACATGATGGCTGTTGTCCACCCTTATACCGTCATAATCGTTTGTTTTACCTTCCCAGTCACCTTCCACATAACTGTCCACAATGTTGAGGTTGCGGATAATAATGTTCTGTTCATCCACCATTACCAGGCCAATATTGCTCAGGGTGGCATCTGTACCATATCCTACAATAGTGGTGTTGGAACCCACGTTTACCTGCTTCCAGTTGGTCGATTCAAATTTTCCTTTCACAATAATAATATAAGGATCGTCTGATCGGGCAAAGCGGGACAATATGTTGTAGGAATCGGCTATAATAACCTCACCTCCCTGGCCTCCGGTGGTGGTTTCCACCCCTTTGCCACTTACCGATGCAAATCCGTCGGGTTGATCCTGGCCCATTAAAGGAAGGGCTACAATGCTGGCAAGCAGACTGAATATTAAAAGAAAAGACGTTTTCATGCGTTTAAAATCGTTGTTGAAAATAATGTTTAAACTTACATATATTCTTTAGT